>CADAUN010000007.1:3609-22849 GCA_902791085.1 uncultured Erysipelotrichaceae bacterium
TTCCACCGAAATCGTCGCCTGCATTGCCTCTCAACCGACCACCATTGACCCGCATCTCAATTCTTCCGTTGACGGCGGCACTTATGACTCCATGCTTTTCCAAGGATTGATGCGTTGGTCCCATGACGGCGTATATGGCCAAAGCGGCTATGCCGTCAAAGTCATTGAAGGCGATGCGGCAAGCTATCAAAAAACAGTGAATGCCGACGGAACAGTCACTTATGTCTTTACCTTAAAAGAAGGACTTCGTTGGTCTGATGGCACGCCATATGACGCCAAAGACTATGTCCGTTCTTGGCGCCGTTCTGTCAACCATTCGACAGCAGCAGACTACGCTTATCTTTACGAAGTCATCAAAGGCGGCGCTGAGGCAGAAGAAGGCGACACTGGCGAAGAATTGGAAGTCAGCGCTTCGGAAGATGGAAAACAATTGACAGTGAATTTGGTAAGCGATGTTCCTTATTTCCTTCAATTGATGGCCTTCCCGGCATTCTATCCAGTCCCCGAAACTGCGGATGCCGAAGGCGCTTGGTGCGCCGTTGGGCAAACGCCGATCTCTAACGGGGCGATGAAGCTTTCGTCTTATGACAAGACCAAAATCGAAATGGTGAAAAACGAGAACTATGTCGATGCGGGACGAGTGACGGCAACCAAAATCACCTTCCCCTTCTCTGACGATGCTTCGGCGATGCTCACCGCATACCGTTCGAATGCCTATGCCTTAATTGATGACGTCCCAACGGCGGAACTCGCTACTTTGAGAGCCGAAATTCCAAATGAGTTCTTTAACCCGGGCCAACTTGGTACTTATTACATCTCCTTTAACATTCGTAGCTCCTTTGCCGACGGCGTGTTAGACACCGAAGAAAAACGGACCAAATACCGGCAAGCCTTGGGCTTAATGATCGACCGGAATTACCTCGTGGAATCCGTAGCACAAAACGGCGCCAGCCCTGCCGATGGATTTGTCTCCAAAGGTTTGACGGAAGCGGATGGAGCAACCGATTGGACCGACGCGCGTAAACCTTATTTCTCTTTAGCGAAAGCGGATCAAGCATCCAACGAAGAGAAAGCCGTTCAGATGTTGAAAGACATTGGCTTGGAATTCGATGAAGGCACCAAACAATTCACCAACGCTCCTGGTTTCTCTTATCTCTATAACACCGGTGCTGGACATAAAGCCATCGCAGAATATCTCCAACAAGCTTGGGCCAAATACGGCATCAAAGCGACGCTAGAAAACCAAGAATGGGCAACCTTCGTGACAACGCGTAAAGAAGGCGAATGCGACGTGGCTCGCGGCGGATGGCTTTGCGACTATGACGATCCGATTTCCATGTTGGATATGTTCGTCTCGAATTCGGGCAACAACGATCCTGGTTTCGGAAAAGCCCCACTTTGATTTCTCTCCAACAAAAGTCTCTACGAGCATTAGCTTCAAAAGCGGACGGGTGATAAACCTGCCCGCTTTTTTCATGCCTAAAAAACGGCTTTTATCAGTCTATTGGATCTTTGTTATCCGTCTATAGATATGGAACCAGGCAAATCTTTTTGCGTCATTCGCAAATATTACAACGCCTTTGATGGATTCGGTGTTGACCTGAACGTTGGCGACAGGTTTATCGTCTTATTCAAAGGAGAAAACATGAATAAAAAGACCTACAGCTTGCGAGAAGTCTGCCAGATTATCGGCACGACAAGAAGCGCACTGCACGGCTATGACAAAGTTGGTTTGTTGCATCCTAGCGAAAAGCGCGGAAGCGGCGCTTACTGGTTTTATGATGAGAAGGCAATTGCCAAATTAGTGGCAATCGAATTGCTCTCTTCCGCCGGCTACAGCCGCTTGAAAATCAAGGAAATGCTAGGTTCGTCGCATCTCGAAGTTCATCTTCGTGAGGCGGCGAATCGTCTTGAGGAAGAACGGAAACGTATCGTGGCAAAAATTTGTCTCTTTGAAATGCTGACGCGTGTTTGCCAAACGCCGTCTTCGAATGACGATGCATCCTTCAGTTTTAGCGCTCAAATCGAGCGATGTATCAGCTTTCTTTCATCGTTCTCTTATGAAACACAAGCGGATATCCAAATGGTTTCTTCCGAAGTACTTCTGCCTGCGTTTCAAAAGCAAAGACAATAGGAGGTAAGTCGAAAAATCAAAAAGCCAACGTTCCCTCGCCGAATTCAAATGAAGAATCAGAACATTTGGCTCTGATAGAAAGAAATCTTCATGTAACGAGTGAAACCTATCGCATTAAGGAAAAATTGACTGTCCAAAAAGCGCTCTCGGCACCAAAACGATATGCGACATCTAAGGTGACGATGAAAGACAACGCCTATGTCAGTGGATTTGATCTTTCGTTAACTGCGACGAATTCTTCTTCCAACGCCACAACCTCTTGAACGGGCGTTTGTGTAGCATTGTTTGACCAAAATGACGTTTCGTTTGCACTCTATACCAGCACCATCTTAGGTAACCTCGCGGCTGGAGAAACACGAAACGTCACGACGTTGCTAGAAAACGCCAACGTAAAGCCTCAACTTAAAGCAGCAGACATTCATCGTTATGAAGCCACTGCTTACAAATACAAAATGTTTCATTTATAAAAGAAAGGAAATTTCCAATTATGGGTATCGTATCTCTTGTTCTTGGCCTATTGTCTATCATCCTCGCTTGTGTTTCTTTCAATATCTTCGTCGGCTATCTTTCCATCGTCGCTTTGGTGCTTGGCATCTGCGGCATTGTTTTTGGTGGCATAACGCTTTCGAAGAAGCTAAATTTCCATGGATGCGGGGTGGCCGGATTAGTATTAGGCATTATCTCGACAGTCTTCTCTTTTATCCCTGCGATTATTTGGATTATTGCCATTGTGGCAGCCTCTGCCGCCTAATTTGAACTCGTATCGCTGCGCAGAGGTGACACGGTTTTTTGGCAATAAGTCGCTTGTAATGGCGCCGCATAGCAGGAAGAAGAATGCGAAAAGCCCTCCTTAAAAAGGCAAAACGATTGGTCTTGTCGCGGAGGGCTTTTTTGCTTGATTTTGAATGTCACCTTTAGGCTTAGCAAAAATGATGTTTACCTTGATCGCAATTTCTTTAAACCCGATCTGATTGGATGGAGAGGTGATAGGCAAAATATCTCCTTTGAGGATTGCCTGTGGTAGAAAAAAAGAAAAGACATAAAATATAGAATATGGGCAGCAAAAGAAAGGATGTTCCCTTCTTTCCGCGTTAAAAACGGAAAGCGATTTATTTCTTATGATTTTCTTGTGGGCGAGTGTACTTCCTTGTGGCGTAGCGGCGTTGTTTTTCGGATTACGTTATTATCTGCCTAAAAAGAAAGAGTCGTCCGCCTTTTCTTTTTTTGCTGATGCCGTAATGCCAGATGGCCTTGCTTCTTTATTGCTCTCGCTTCTCATCGCATTGCTCGTTCTTTTGTTGTTCCCTCATTATTCGTCTTCTTCGTTCCTTTTGTTTTTCTTAAGCCAAAGTGTTTTGATGGATTGGCTTCGCCCTGTTCGAAGAATATGGCACTTAAGCAAAGAAAAACAAAATCCTTTTGCGAATGGAGAAAAGAAAAACAGCATTCGCGATCTTTTGTTACTTGCGGTTGTTGCCCTTGAGATTTTCGCTTTCCATCCAGATTCCTATCGCGGAAGAAAAGTAGAGGTCATTGGAACCATCAGTCAAGTCTCTTCTCCCTCAATCAAGCAAGAAGATGGGTCCATACTTTGGGAAAACGCCAACCCCTTAGAAATACACGACATCGATACGGACAACGATACCTTCTTTTTAGATTTCGCTACGGAAAATTTAGGCGCCCAAATTCGTTTTCGCACCAGAGAAAGCGGCAATACTTCCTCAAACGCCTGGTCAGCCTACCAAACCTACAACGTGAATTTAGCTTATCCAGAAGACGTCCGCTTTGCGCTTCCGCGCCCCGTTTTATCTTCTTATGAAAATCATCAATATGATTTACAAATTGTGGCATTTTATTCCCACGAAGAGCAGGCTTCTTCTCATTTGCTTCATCTCAAGGCAGTTCGTTTTAATGCACCGCTTTATTTTGCAATCTCTTATCTTCGACTCTTCGGTTTAGAAGCTTTGATTTTGCTTCTTTCTGGCGTTACGAAGGCTTTCATGCGTCATACCAAAACCGATGTTGTTTCCTCAAAACGCCCTCGTAGCGCATTCGCAAAATCAATGGAAATTGCCGGAGCGATTTCTTTCTTCGCTTTAGCGGTTTTCTTAGCCATTTCTTGGATTTATCGCGGCCGTTATTACACGGCATATCCCTTCGATGAAAGTTTATTGCCTGAATCCGGCTACAGTTATCTTTATTACCGCCTTTTTGATGCATTAAGGCATGGGCAATTTTCTCTTCGTATCGATCCCGATCCTAAGCTGATAGCTTTAGAAAACCCATATGACATTTCCATGCGAAGCGGCGTGAAATATTTATGGGATTGTGCCTATTATCAAGGTCATTATTATTGTTATTTTGGGATTGGACCGGTTTTGTTTGTCATGTTCCCGGTCTATTTTTTAACGGGTTGCACCTTGGTTCCAACCGGTGCTTTCGTGTTACAACTTGCTATCCTTGTAACCGCTTTGGAATTTTTGTTCTTAGGTCCTCTTTGGAATAAAGCAACCGGCGAGAGAATTCGTTATCCGATGGCGTTTTGCATGGGAATTTTAGCTTTTTTTGCCAGCGCTTTCCCTTTGATGTTCAAAGATAATTTCATCGATTGGCAATATTGGGTGGCGTTCAATTGGGGCATTGCGAATCTCGTTGCTTTCCTTGGATTGACTTTATGTGCCTATTCTTTCCCACAAGCTCGTCTTTCCTTATTCCCCTGCATTGGTTTTGCCTTTGTCGCTTTGTTATTATCTCGCCCCGATTTATGTTTCTCGGTCATTGTTTTGTCTCCGTTATTCTTCCGTATGATGTTTGACCATAACGTTTCAGGAAAGCGAAGAATCATTTCTTTTGCTTCACTATTCTCCGTTTTGGCCATTGGAATGGGGTTTGCATTTTATTACAACGTAAAACGCTTTGGCAATCCTTTTGAATTCGGCTCCAGTTATCAATTAACTGTCATGGATCAGCGTGAACTGCATTTGACGTTGAATGGCGTTGTGGCTGGGGCGTTTCATTTCTTTTTCCAACCTTGGGTTCCTGCCGATTCCTTCCCTCTCGTTCGTTGCAGCGCCATCGTCACCCCATTGTCGTATCATCTTTACACCATGCCGACCGTCGGTGTTTTTACGAATCTCTTTTCGTGGGGCATCTTACTTCCATTCCTTCTATGGAAAGGGGCTACTTGGGAAAAGAAAGCCACTTATATCTTGCTTTATCCTGTTTTCCTTCTCTATGCCGGGTTGGTTTATTCTTTCTCTGGAAGTTGTCCGCGTTATTGTCTTTCGTTTTGGGTCATTGGATCCTTTGCTTCCCTTTATTTTGTGTTTCGCCTTCTTGGCCAAATGGGAGATACGCCCTCGAGTAAACGTCTCTTAAGAGGAGTGATTCTTGCGGCATTCTTTGCTGGATTTATCGGGCTTTTCTTGCCTTTAAGCGGATATTCGAATGGTCGTTTTGGCTATGGCGGCTTAGGCGAAGGACAGCTTTGGGGATACACGGAAATCATCCGACGAATGGTAAATCTATGGCATTAGCAAATTCTATGACAGTAACCGCTCCTAAAACGAGAGCAAAATCCGATATATTTGCTTCCATATTTCCTTATTTTCTTTTGCTCATCGGAAGCATCGTTTCCATCTATCCATGGTTCATGCGTCTAGGAGAAATTCCTGGTGGCGACGATTCTCTTTGCCATCTTTCTTGGATTTATGATGTTCTTTATGGCTTCCAGCACGGGTTCTTTTTCTCTACGGATCATTTGTTAGAAGGCATCTTTGCCACCAACAGTCATTTGTATTACGCGCCTTTTGCTCATTATTCGATTGCCATCAATGCTTATCTTTTCTCTTGGACAGGAATTCAAATTACCGAAGCCATTAAACTCACCACCGTTGAAGTCTCTTTCTTAGGGGCGATATACGCCTATTTGCTTGGCAAAAAGATCGGAAATAACCGCGAATTCGGTTTGGCGTTTGGCTTACTTTTTCTATTTTTCCCTTATCGTCTTTATGATTTGATGTATCGCTTTGCTCTCGCCGAAGGATTTGCCATTAGTTTTATTCCGATGATTTTCTATGGTCTCTACCGCATGTGTCACGAGAAAGAACTTAAACCCTCCCCTTTTGTATCGATCGTCATCGGAGCAAGTCTTCTCGTTTTGACGCACCCTTTAACGGCCGCGATGGTCGCTTTGGCTTGCATCGTATTTGTATTGGCAAACCTTAAGAATTTGATTCAAGCCCAAAAGCGAAGCCCTTTCTTCTTGCTTTATTTTGCCATTATGGTGATCTTGATTGTTCTATTGGTCGCTTTCTTTGTGTTCCCTATGCAAAAAGCCATGAAAGAGGGCCTTCTTCGTATCAGCGACCCCGAAACGATGAGAAGTACTCTCGAGACGGTTCAAAAATCGATTTACGATGACTCTTTTTTCCGCGCTGGTTTTTTGGATTTCAAATGGCGAGATCGCTATGTTGGCAACGAGGGAGGAAAAGACAGCGCAGCAAATTGGATCTTAGGTCTTTGTTTCTTCCCTCTTTCTTGTTCTTTTGTCATCGTTGGCGATTTCTTCACGCGAAAATATCTAGGGAATAAAGGCTGGTGGCAACTTTTGGAAATCCCCATTACTTGTCTCTTGGCTTTTTTGCCGATGATTCTTTCTCATCAACGGGTAGAAATCGATATCGCTTTAGGTTTCTTTTGCATTGCTTTCTTTGCCCAACGTTATTTCCGTTATGGACTTCATCCGCAAGAATACGAAGAAATGCGAAGAGAGAAATTCTCCCCGAAAGCGTATTACCAAAATGGTGACCTTTATGCCAGTATCATCGTCTTTTCTCTTGGGCTCGTGTATTTGTTTGTCCCCCAAGTATGGGCTTACCTTCCTTCTCAAGCGTATTACATCCAATTTGCTTTCCGTCTATGGGCAATTACGATTTTTGCCGCGATGTTGTTACTCTTTGCTTTGGTTAAACCTTTTGCCAACAAAGGATGGATGAGAAGCGTTATATTAGCCATCAGTTGTTTCTTTTTCGCCATCGCTCAAGCGCCGGTCGATAAACGTATCTGGGCAATAGAAAAAGGGAACGGCTGGAGCTCCGATCCTGATGTGAAAACCTTAGTCAATCAACGTTATTGGACGTGGAATAGCGAATATGTTCCGATGATTTTCTTATCGAATGATTATGTCCCTACCTATGAAAAATCGCTCTACTACACCGTTAGCAAAATTCAAAAAGACGCCACTTATGGCCGAAAGAGCGGCCCTTATTGGCCGGTTGGAAAAGAAGAATATATCACTCCTGCAATCTTAGAAGGAAAAGGCAGCATAACAGTGCTCGATGTAAACACGCCATCTGTGGATTTCGAAGTCACCATAGAAGAAGATGCCTTAATTCAAATCCCACAATTCTATAGCGATGGGTACGCCGTAAAGGCGATTGACCAAAACGGAAAGAAAACGGATTGCCCGATTTCTAATGTTGATGGTTTAGTGGCGTTTCGCGTGCCAAAAGGCGAAGCGACTTTGCAAGTACGTTACATCGGAACAAAAGGACAACGGATTGGCTATTGGCTTTTCGGCGTAGGAACATTAGGCACCCTCGCTTTCGCCATCACGCCCACTTTGATATCAAGAAGAAAGAAAAAACAAAACGAAGAATAGATGGTTTCGTTTGATTTTTTCTCCTCTTTTTTCCTATGAACTTACAATAGAAAAGAAAGAAGGATTTCAAGACATGAAATCGAAAGCAAAGCAAAAGACAGGACGTGTGGTTCTGATCACTGGTGAAAGCTCGGGCTTTGGCTTAGAGATGGCAAAACTCTTTTTATCCAATGGCGACATCGTCTGTGGCTTATCCAATCAGCCTTTCGAAAAAGAAGGGATATATCACCAATTCGGTGACATTTCTAATGAAGAAGACGACATCAAAGCCGTGCAGAACGTCTTAGCCAAATATGGTCACATCGATATTTTGATTAACAATGCTGGCTTTGGTATTTTCGGCCCCGTTGAAGAAACACCAAGCGAAGATGCTAGAAAACAAGTTCAGGTTTCTTTTTTCGGCGCGTTTTTGATGGCTAAAGCGGTTCTCCCATCCATGCGAAAACAGGGATATGGGAAAATCATCAACACTTCTTCGATCGGTGGTATCATTCCTCTTCCTTTTCAAAGTTTCTATTCTGCTTCGAAAGCAGCAATGGACATGTTGTTTGATGCTTTGCGGCCTGAAGTTTACCCCTATCATATTCAAATTAGCTCGAGTAAACCGGGCGATGCCAAAACCAATTTTACCGCTTCTCGAAAAGCGGATCGCGTCAAGGCGGATTCCCCTTATAAAAAAGCATTTGACCATTGTTTGGCTTCGGTTGCCCACGATGAACAAAACGGCATTATGCCGATAAAGATTGCCAAAAAAGTGCTTCAGATATCAAAGAAGACACGGATGCCATATTCGAGAAGCATCGGAGCGAAAGATCGTTTCCTTTCTGCCATTTACCATCTTCTCCCAAAACGGATGCGGAATTACCTTCTTTATCGCGTATACGCCAAATAAAAGATGAATTCATAAGGAGGATTTTTTATGGATATTTTAGCTTTGGAATCCAAACGTTATTCTACCAGACGCTTTTCTACAAAGCCCGTTTCAGAAGACAATTTAAATCGGATTTTAGAGGCAGGGAGACTTGCTCCTACGGCAAAGAATCTTCAACCATTTAAAATTCTAGTCATCCGTTCTCCAGAAGGATTAAAGAAAGTCGATGAAATTACCCCATGCCGTTATGGAGCGCCTCTGGTGTTACTGATCGGTTATTATTCTTCTAAAGCCTATGTTTATCCGGAAGAAGGAAAGCATTTAGATTCAGGAATTGAAGACTGCAGCATTGTTTTCACTCATATGATGCTTGAAGCAGCGTCTCTAGAGATTCAATCTTGCTGGCTCAATCGTTTCTCCCCCTCAAAAGCCAAGGAAGTATTTGATTTGGAAGACGACTTCATGCCAGTAGCCATGTTAGATATCGGTTACGAAGCAACGCATGCGGTGTCTCCCATGCATGAGCAAAAGAAAACAAAAGAACAACTCTTCGAAGAACGATGAATGGTCTTTTAAGTTGAAAGATTTGCCATAACACAAAACTTCTTTGTTGTTTATCAAAGAGAATGGTTTTGCTTGTCTTTTCTTTAATGTTGAAGAGCATGATAAAATAACAAGCGTTATGGAATCTCGTAATCGCAAGAAAATACTGGCCAAGATCTTTGTTTGGATAGGGATATTAGCGATTAACGCCACTCTTTTTACCATTTATTATTTTTTGCATTCCACCCCGATTCTTGCCCGCCTTGCTGAAGATTTCTTTATTTGCGGAATGGTGACGTTACTTTTGGGAGCGCTATATCTGCTCGCCTATTATGGCGCATTTGATCTCTTTTATTTTGGCTTCCGTTCCGTCTTTTCCCATATGAATCCACATTATGATCCCTCTGCTCACCAAGATTATGCGGAATATCTAGCGTCCCGTAGCGAGAGACGACATCTTACTCGCCCTTATTTTTGGCCATTTCTTGGGGAAGGAATCGCTTTTCTTTTGGCATCTGGAATCTTAGCCTTTTTTGCCTTCGTTATCGTTTCCTAGTTACAGCTTTTAGGAGCGGTTATTTTTTCTATATATTCGTAACAAATATTGATACTTATAAATGAAACAGCCGTTTTTTCGTCTTGATTTTTTTGCTTTCACATTTCATCAAAAAATGGCTATTGATGCCACATATGAGTCTGCATTCAAAAAATAAAAAGTAGAATTGTTAAATTTTTATTGACGATAAACGAATCCTCATTACAATGCGGTTATCCTGATGCAAAAAGGAGGAAAATTTTCATGAAAAAGAAACTTGTATCAGCCTCGTTCTTAGCTGCAGCCTTAATGGTATCGGCCTTGGCATCATGCACGGGGAACCCCGGATCTTCATCGGTAAATCCAGGAAATGTTTCTTCGTCTAAAGGAGGGACGGAGAGTAGCTCACAAGGCGATACTACGACCCCTGTTGCCACTGGCGTTCATTCCTATGTCTCTGCTGACTATGAAGCCAAAGGTCACATTCTAGGAAAACTGGAAAAATATGCGATTGACAACATGTTAACCGGCATGCCGCTTTATGATGACGGCGGTCTCTCCATGTATCAAACGCGGGTGACCAAAGGCACTGAAAAATATGTGCAAGGATATGGCTTTTCTGTTTTGCGTGATGGTTCTATCACTGGCGATTTGGAAGGCGAAACGGTAGCGGAATACAAACGTTATCTTCACAACTACGAAGTCAACGATCCTAACACCATTGCCGCATTGAATAATGATGGACAACAGGTGTCTGACTTAAATGGCTACATTGCTGCTGGTTATTATTCCACTCGTTTAAATGCCAGCAAAGATGGCTACGAATGGTATGGCTATTTGACCACAAAGAAACCGGCGGCCGTGAAAGATGACGGCACAGTTCTCGCTTATGAAGACATTGGCAAAACCGATAATTACTCGACCTGGCGTTATTATGTTCGCACCGGAGAAAAAGGTGGCGTAAATTATCGTTCCGGATCATCCCTCGAAGACCGTAAGAAATTTGATGGCACCTTTGCCACTTTGGATGATTATGTCTATGGATGGAAAGCGTTACTAAATGGTGCTAACAACTTTTACCGCGGCACCGAATTTTCCACCCAAACTGGCAAGAGCGCTATCGTTGGCGTTGCCGATTATTACAATTTAACCAAGAAGTTAGGTGGTGCTTCTCCTGACGATGCCAAAAAGATTGAGGTAGAAGATTCTGCCGAAGCGAGGGCAGCTTGGGACAAAGTTGGGATCAAATCCGGCACAGATGAAGCCGGGGACTATATCCAAATCACTTGGGGTGCTCCATTGAATCGTTTCTATGCGATGTATCAATTGTCAGACACCAGCTACGCCCCAGTTCCACAGGCGTTCTTCCGTTTGGTAGGTGCTTCCAATTACGAAAACTCGTCCACGGATAAAACGACTTCGCCCGTTGACAATACTTTAGCGATTGCCCCATATTATCTTGCTTCGTGGGAAACCGATCAGACGATCACTTTCAAGCGAAACGAAAATTGGTGGGAAATCAAAGAGAATCCGTCACTTTATACCATCCCCGGAATTCACGTTGCCATTTTGAAAGCGGCCGCTACCGATTCTGAAGCAGCCTTCAATGAATTCTTGGCAAATCGCTTGGATTCTGTCGGTGTCCCTACGACTCAAGTAGAGAAATATCGGAACGATCCTCGCACCGTTCGAGTCCCAGGTGGCACCACCTATAAGCTCAACATGAATACCACCACTCAAGAAATGTGGAATTCTCTCTTTGGCGATAATGGAAGTGTAAAATCTGGCCAAGATAATGGCTATGCTGTGAAACCATGGATGTCCAACGAGAACTTCTTAAAAGGCCTCTTCTTCTCTATCGATCGTAACACCTATGCGGAGAAGTTGGGGCGCAATGCAGCTTTGACTTATTTTGGTGACTCCTACTTAATCGATCCAGAAGAAGGACTCGCTTACAACAGCACGCAAGATCACCAAGAAGCAATGGAAGACTTCTGGGGCGACACCATTTCGACTGGCGGATTTAACCTTTCATTGGCTGAGGATTATTTCACGGATGCCATTAGCGAACTAGAAGCAGCCGGTTCTATCCCAAGTGATGGGAAATTGACCATTGATATTTGGTGGCAAACTGTAGCGCAGGCAACATCGAACGGTCAACCTTTGGCGCAATACATGCAAGACGCGTTCAACGCGGCAGCAAAGGCGGCTGGCAAAACCTACACTTTGACGGTCAACAACAACGGATGCGCCAAATGGTCTGATGTCTATTACAAACACCTATTGGTCGGGCAATTCGATTTAGGCTTTGGCAGCATCTCTGGCAACGCGCTTGATCCGTTAAACTTCATGGAAGTCTTAAAGTCCGACAACTCCTCTGGCTTTACGTTAAACTGGGGCTGCGATACTTCAGAAGTAAAGACAGGCAAAGATGCTTTGGTCTATGACGGAATGGCTTGGTCCTTCGATTCGTTATGGAATGCGGCAGACCATGGTGTCTTACTCGATACTAAGGGCATTTCCTTACCTCCGTTCATTTTACCAGACGAAGCGAGTTTCAAGGAAAACGAAGATGGCACGGCAACAATTGGCTTCACCATGCCGAGCGCTAAAGTGATTTATCCCGATCTTTCTGGCATCGATCAAGTCGAATTCGTCATCGACAACATTTGGTTGGAATCCTATTCTAACGAAGAAAGCGATGACATCGAGATGGATAGCGAAGGCCATGCCTTAAGCGGTTTCGAAGCCAATTTGGTCTCTGGCTCTTATGATTGGTCCACCGGCGAGGTGACCATTACGATTGCCGAATCCCTTGTTAGCAGCTTCATTTTGGAAGTCACTTCCGAAAATACAGCTGACTATGGCTTACCAGTCGGCCGCTATGCATACTTCTATTTCGGCATGTCTTGCGGATTGACGATTGACGGCGTAACAGGGTTAAGCAATCTCTATACTGCCACCGTAGTCCCATTAGCTGCGTAATTTCTTCCTCTTGGAAAGGCGGGGCGCAAAAATGCGTCCTGCCTTTTGCCCACTAAAAAGGTTATGCTATAGATAATCTTTATTCTTCATCATCATTTGCGATTAGAAAGGAGTCTTGCGCATGTTTAAGTATACCGTCCAGCGTATTTTTTTGGCCCTGGTGACGGCTTTTGTCATTTTGACGCTGACGTTTTTCTTGATGTATATGTTGCCATTTTCGATGCCGCTAGGCGATAACGCCACACGCTATGGCTATTATTTGCATCAAGAAGCATTAGGATATGTGGTTTCCACCACCAATCCTAACGATGCCGCCGTTCGTAATCTTGAATTCATTGATCATATTGTCATCAATGAATTGCGCGTGGACCTTTATTTCTACCGTACTTCCATCTGGGTGCAGTACGTCAAATGGCTAGGCAATGTCTTTACTCGTTTTGATTGGGGTGTATCCTCCAAAATGTATCCCAATCAAGACGTGATGAAGGTGATTGGCTCCTTTTTGGGGACCACCATCAAAGTAAACATTTGGCCCATTTTAATCTCCGTTCCAGCTGGAATTGCTCTTGGCATTTGGGCAGCTTTAAAAAAGAACACCATTACCGACCATATTATTTCCACCATCGTCATGGTGTTCATTTCCGTTCCTTCTTTCGTTTTAATCACTTTCTTGTTGCTTCTTTTCTCTTACCAAACCGGATGGTTGCCTTCCAAATGGCCTGATGCCGCCACAGTGCAAGCAGATTGGTCCATGGGGGTAAAAGGTTACATCATTCCCACGATGGCCCTTTCTTTTGGCTCCATTTGCGGCTATTGCCGTTTCACTCGTGCAGAACTGACTGAAGTCATGTCTTCAGATTATCTGCTTTTAGCACGTACCAAAGGGTTAACAAGGCGCCAAACCATCATCCGTCACGCTTTAAAAAATGCCATGGTTCCGATTTTGCCATCTATCTTGGCGGAAGTGATTGGACTTTTAAGCGGTTCCATGATTCTCGAAATCATGTATTCCATCCCTGGTGTTGGCCACTTATACGTCGATTCCATCCAAAACGCTGACTATAACTTGTTAATGGCCGATATGGCATTTTATACCACGATTGGCCTGCTTTCTGGCGTTTTCCTCGATTTGTCGTATGGCTTTATCGATCCACGAATTCGAATGGGGGCGAAAAAATAATTATGGCAACCAACTTCACTTTTCTTGATGAACACGCTAAACCTCAGACGATTTCGTTAGAGCCAAACGATTTCACCTTCATTCAAAAAAATCGGGTTTTAACCGATGATAAGATGAAATCCAAACCGACCACTTATTTTAAAGACGCATTACGCCGCTTTGCGAAAAACAAATCTTCGATTGTCGGCGCCGTAATTTTGGGATTATTGCTGGTGCTTTCTTTCATTATTCCTGGGGTTAGCACCTACGACGTTTCGTCCTATCACAGCCAAGAAACGACTTTGGCACCGAAATTGTTTGAATCCGGTACCGGTTGGTGGGATGGAACGCGTCTCCGTAAGAATATCACCGTTGCCTTTGATTGGGACCGCTTTGCGAAAGACGGCACTTATTCCGGTTTGCCAGCCGATGTGCAAGAACGCGACATTGTTGGGGGAACGGAGGGCATCACTTATTCCCAAGTAGGCGATTATTACACAGATTCTGCGAATGCTTATGCCCATGGCGGCTATTTACGGCTTTGGACATCGGCAGGTCTCCAATATGAAGCCGAAAATTATCCAGCGATGAATCTGCCTTCATATTCTTATAATTTCTTAAATGACAACGACTATACCGTCACCGTTGTAACCGAAGACGCGCCGGAAAAAGAACTACGGAAGGCTGGCAATACTGGCGGATTTGAAGGGAGCGATGGTGAATATGCCATTACCTTCGATTATCTTTCCGGAGACGGAGCATCTCATTCGCTGATGTTAAAAGATTTCTCCTCGACACATGGGACCGATGTCTTTTCTTTGCGTGAGAACGCCTCCCTTTTAGCGGCGGCCACTGCAAACGGCGGTTTCTTCACTGAGGGAATCAATCAAGCCCATCTTTCGTTCAAGATAAAGCCAGGAAGCGAAATCCGTTCCTTGTTAATTCGTTCGGTAAGTGTTGCTTCCAAAAAGGAGACGGAAGATTGTTCTGCCATTTCTTTTACCGATGCCAATGCCTCCGCTTTATCTGATCAATGCAAAATTGCAAACCACGCCAGTCGTTCTTTGTTCCATGCCGATATTGTGAAATGCACCTTCCGTTTTGATGACTATTCCTACGCTTATGGGGAACGTAAAGCAGATGATTCTCGGGCGATTTCCCTAAGCACTTCTCAAATGCAAACCTATTTTAACGATGGATATTTCAACTTCAGCGACGCTGATTTTCAACAATTCCTCACGGATTTCAATGCGATTTCTTCCACAACAGAAAAACGTAAATTCGCCAACGAATTCGCTTCCCAGGTAACGCTTTCGTCGCTAGGAGAAGAAAAATCTCCTTTACGGATCCGTGAAGGCGAACCGATGGTCATCACCATCGTTTCAGCTGGCGGGCGCACCGCCATGAGCTTTGGGGGAACGATTTCGATGTATCGTTATCTCGGATATGATTCTATGCCCCGGTTTGTGTTCGGTTCTGATCAAAAAGGACAGGACATGTTGACCAAAACATTTATCGGGTTACGCACTTCATTGCTTATTGGGATTGTGGTATCCATTATCTGCATGGCTTTTGGGTTGGTGTGGGGTGCCATTTCTGGCTATTTTGGTGGTTGGATTGACATCGGAATGGAACGGTTTTGCGAGATTCTTTCTGGCATGCCCTGGATTTGTATCATGACCATTGCTTTGATTAAATTCGGTCAAAGCTGGGGTACTTTTATCATCGCGGAGTGCGCGACGGGTTGGATTGGAACGGCAGCTTTGACCCGAACTCAATTTTACCGATTCAAAGATCGCGAATATATTTTGGCCGCTCGTACCTTAGGCGCCTCAGATTTCCGTTTGATATTCCGTCATATTTTGCCGAACGCAATCGGCACCTTAATCACTTCTATGGTTTTGATGATTCCCTCCACAATTTTCTCAGAGTCCACATTGGCTTATTTAAATTTGTTAGGAGGTTTGGATTCCTTAGGCGTGATTCTTTCCGACAATCAAAACGCGATTCAGTCTAACCCGAACTTAATTGTCTTCCCGTCGGTTATCATGGCTTTGATCATGGTTTCCTTCAATTTGTTTGGCAACGGATTACGAGATGCGTTTAATCCCTCTTTGAAAGGAGAAGATTGACCTATGGCAGTGAAATTAACAGAAAAAGATCGAAAACTCATCGAATCCCGCCATCCGGATCCTCACGCGGAAAAAGTATTGTCGGTAGAAAATCTTCGTATCTCTTTTAAAACAGACAATGGCAAAGTCCAGGCGGTCCGTGGTGTTTCTTTTGATTTATATCGGCAAGAGACGTTATGCATCGTAGGAGAATCTGGCTCTGGCAAATCGGTGACTTCCAAGGCCATCATGGGCATTTTGTCGCCAAACGCCATCGTAGAGGACGGTCATATCTTCTACCAAGGCGAGGATTTGTTACGAATCTCGGAAGAAGAATATCACCGCATTCGCGGCCACAAAATCGGCATGATTTTCCAAGATCCCTTATCTTCGTTAAACCCCATTGTCAAAATCGGCAAACAAATCACCGAGACCATGATGATTAACAAGAACCAATTGAAGAATCGATACAACGATTTAATTTCGCGTGAATTGGTTGCTTATAAGAATGCCGAAGTCGCTTGCAACATCGCGATTCAAAACGCGGAGCATGACTATCAAAACGTGTGTGAAACGCTAAACCAAGAAAAAAGTGCTTCCGCTGGCACATTAGCCGAAGACAAAAAGGCAATCCGTCTTGCAAAGAAAGAAGGAAAAGGCGAAAAAGAAGCGCAAGAGAAATATCAAAAAGACTTTGCCGAACATCAATCCTTAATGGTCGCCGTTCGCGAAGCAAAACAAAGCGCCGCCCAGCAAAAGAAGGCTAAAATCAAGGCAGCAAAAGAGGAATATCGTAACAAAGCCCCTGTTTTAAAACGCGCCTTACACGAACGAAAGAAAACAGCAAAAATCGAAAATCAACAATTTCATCAGCAAATCCTTGCTAAACGCGATGCCGATTTGGCTGCCATTTCTCAAAAACGTCAATCCCTAAATTTAAGCCCGGAAACCATGGCAAAAATCAAATTTTATGACGATGAAATTCGCCGTACAAAGATGAAATACAGCCTATTGATGACCTTACATTTCTTTCAAAGCAAACGCCGGGCTAAATTGCGGGAAAAAGAAGACGAGGAAATGATTCGCCTGCAAGACGAGAGACGAAAATATTCCGCGCCATTAGATCAATTAGAACGCGAGGAAGACACCGTCCGTTATCATTATCAAGAACAGGTGAAAATCACGCGTTCAATGGCCAAGGCCCATGCCTTAGAAGTCATGAAGGAAGTCGGCATTCCCCAACCGGAAAAACGTTATAAGCAATATCCATTCCAATTTTCAGGCGGCATGCGGCAACGAATCGTAATTGCCATTGCTTTGACTGCCGCGCCAGAAATTTTAATCTGCGATGAACCGACCACCGCGCTGGATGTCACCATCCAAGCCCAAATTCTTGAGCTCATCAACCGTTTGAAAGAGGAACGTCATCTTTCTTGCATCTTTATCACCCACGATTTAGGCGTGGTGGCCAACATGGCAGACCGCGTCGCGGTTATGTATGCCGGAAAAATCTGCGAATATGGAACAGCCACCGAAATCTTCTTTGATCCGCGCCATCCTTATACTTGGGCGTTGCTTTCTTCGATTCCTGACATTGATTCCAAAGAAAAACTAGAAGCTATTCCGGGCACTCCTCCCGACATGATTTATCCGCCAATAGGTGACGCTTTTGCCGCACGAAATCAATATGCTTTGGGCATCGATTTGAAATATCAGCCACCTTTTTTCAAGATTAGCGATACCCATTATGCGGCAACTTGGTTAGAACACGAGATGGCACCGGAAGCTGAGCCACCTAAAATCGTGGTGACTCGTATCAAAAACGCCTTAAAGGATGAGGAGGCCAAAATCGAGCATGAACAAAAAGGAACCCATTAATTTATCGGACGAAGTCCTTCATGGCAACGAAGAAGAACTTTTGGCCGCCACAGAAAGTGAAAAGACCGAGAACAAAGAAACACGCGATGATGATCGAAATGAGCACCATTCTGGCACGCCTTTGATGAAAGAAGAAGAGCTAAACGATGCTCATCGCTTCCGTTCTAAAGTAAAATACAAGCAAGAATTGGTGGATCAGCATATTTTGTTGTCCGTCCGTCATTTGAAACAATATTTCAAGTTAGGAACTTGGCCAGATACCGTTAAGTTAAAAGCCGTGCATGACGTTTCTTTTGATGTCTACGAAGGAGAAACGTTTGGAATCGTCGGAGAATCAGGATGTGGGAAAACCACCACTGGTCGTTGCATCATCCGATTATATGACATTACTTCCGGTTCTATCTATTACCGCGGGGAACGGATTTCGGCCGGGGATCGGTGGAACCGCAAAGAAATAAAATATTCGCGAATTCATGCCAAAACGAAGATTCAACAATTAAAAGAAGAAGAAAAGAAGCAGATGGAATCCACTTCTTTGTCGGAAACAGAAAAAGCGGCATTGCGAGAGAAAACCAAAACCGAAATTGCTGCCATTGAAGCACGGAATGCCGCCGTGGTCAAAGAACAAAAGAAGAAAATCCGTCAGATTCATTACGATAACAAACATGTCGATCGGAAATTGATGAATGAAATCCAAATGATTTTCCAAGATCCGGTCGATTCATTAGACCCTCGTATGACGGTAGAAGACATCATTCAAGAAGGATTAAAAA
Source organism: uncultured Erysipelotrichaceae bacterium (assembly GCA_902791085.1). Taxonomy (GTDB): domain Bacteria; phylum Bacillota_I; class Bacilli_A; order RFN20; family CAG-826; genus UBA4951. The sequence continues at coordinate 22,261 of CADAUN010000007.1, forward strand.
TCCAAGGCTTCCATAACCGCGCAGAAAATCACCGCAAGACCGTTGAAATTCTAAAACGGGTTGGACTCGTTCCCGAACATGCGTCGCGTTACCCGCACGAATTTTCTGGTGGTCAGCGTCAACGTATCGGCATTGCTCGAGCTTTGGTGATGAATCCAAAATTGCTCATCTGTGATGAGCCGATTTCGGCATTAGACGTCTCGATTCGCGCGCAAATCATCAATTTATTGAATGATTTAAAGGAAGAAATGGGCCTAACAATGATTTTTATCGCCCATGATTTGTCGACGGTGAAATATTTCTGTCAACGGATTGCCGTCATGTATTTTGGGCAATTGGTAGAATTAACAACGTCGGACGAATTGTTCCGTCATCCGTTACACCCTTATACGAAATCGTTGCTTTCTGCGATCCCTCAACCAAATCCCTTCTCTGAAAAGAGACGGCAACGGATTGTCTATCAACCGCAGACGGCCCATGATTATTCGAAACAAAAGCCTACCCTTCATGAGATTGTTCCAGGTCATTTTGTCTTGGCGAATGACGAAGAAATGACGCGTTATCGTGAAGAAATTCGTGCTTTAGACGC
>CADAUN010000008.1 GCA_902791085.1 uncultured Erysipelotrichaceae bacterium
TCCTCGTCCGTCTCCAAGGAATGCATAGAGGTGGCGATCGGGATAACGAGGGACGGAAGGAGGCAGGTTCTGGATTTCAGGGCCGTGCCGCGGGAGGGCGCGGGCAATTGGTCCGATTTCCTCGAATCCCTGAAAGGGAGGGGGATCGGGGATCCGAAGCTCTTCGTCACCGACGGCCTCCAGGGCATGCCGGAGGCGATTGCCGGATCCTTCCCAAACGCGAGGCACCAGCTTTGCCTGGTCCACGCCCAGAGGAACATAGCCCAAGCCGTCAGGATCCGCGACAGGAAGGAGATCATGGACGATTTCAAGGCCGTTTACTCGAAAGGCTCGAGGGCCGAATGCGACGAAGCCTTCGCCGAATTCGCCTCGAAATGGTCGAAGCCGTACCCAAAGCTGATGCTGTCCCTCGTCGAGAAGCAGGACGCCATGTTCAGGTTCTACGAATTCCCCAAGCCCATGCGGAGGGCGATTTACACCTCCAACGCGGCGGAGTCCCTGAATTCGATAGCCAAGAGGAAGACGAGGGCGAGGATACAGTACAATTCCGAGGACGTCCTGGCGAAGATTTACGAGGACTACAACCTCGCCGCGAGGCCGGCGAGGTTCATGCTCGAATTGAGCGAGGAGGAAAAAGAGGCGATGGGATTCGAAAGGTGACCGAGGGAAGGCTGTGCGGCTTGCGGATTACACAAACTTCTTGCAACTCTCCGGCTTTGCTTCTCTTTGAAGGAAACGTATTTTTTTCTTTCTCTTTTGCTGATGGGCAACTATAATAGTTGAGCCGTTGGGACATTAGCTCAGCTGGGAGAGCGCCTCGTTCGCAACGAGGAGGTCGACGGTTCGATCCCGTTATGTTCCACCAAGTGCCAAAAATCCCCGATTTTATCGGGGTTTTCTTTTGCTTGGGGTAAAAATGGGGTAAAAATTTCGTAAGCGTAAATTTTATCCCGTTCGAACCAATTCGGATGGAATCGGATTAGGATTTTATATTCCAAGGCAGTAGTTTTTCAGTTTCTCGAAATAACAACCATTTGTCCTGAATTCTTATAAACAACAAATCAACTTTCAGCGTGACGACGAATTCTTTTTCATTGATGACATCGGCTAGAAGATGCTTACCTTTCGAGGATAACTTCTTTCGTTTTGCCCAAAGGAGCCGTGTTTAGTTTTCGCGTGTACAATGCAAAAACAAGCAGACTATAGGGCTTTTTTATAGGGAACAGCGCTGAATAATCACATATAGATTCCCTTTTATTGCTTTTTTATTGGTAAGGAGAGAATGGTCACTCCTAGATTATTAGAATTAAACAAAAAGAACGGGAGTAGTATGCGAAAAATTCAATGCTCTTTACTTGATAAAATAATTGGATGTGCAAAGATTAAAGGGCAGGGATTAGAAATCTGGCCGCGTTGGAGTTAATTGCCAAACGAAGAAAGATGGATAATACTCCCCGTCTTTTAGAAAGGAGATTGCCAAAAATCTACGAAAACATAACAAATAACATGTTTTTTGATTTGGTTTCTTGCAATATCGGCAAAAAGTTTTGATTTCCTTACATTCTCTCTTTACGAGAGGAGAAAAAGCGCTAATATTTTAATGTGTAGGTATAACATTTCGTTTTCTAACAAGAAAAAGTGAAACGCTACCATACTACTGCCCTCCTCCGTCTCGTTCAGTCATTGAAGAAAAAACACGGGATATATATGCGAAAGGCGTATGTGATTATGGAAGAAGAAAAGACCAACAACAAAGCTGCTGAAACTGGGAATATGGAACCAGCTGAGGAGCAAAAAGACGCGACCCCTATAGTGGTAACGTTAATTCCAACCAACCAGGAAAAAGGCCCATTCGCGGATGAAGCAAAGCAGGGATTTGAGAAAGCACTTGCCGCTCTTTTCCAAGAACGATTTGATTGGCTACGTGCTAAAAAAGGCACGCCTGACTTTTCTAATTGCCTAAATGAATGCATTAAGACGGCTGCCAAATCTTTCTTGGAACAGCATCAAGAAGAAGTAAATGCTTATCTTGCGGCGCATCAAGTGGAACATGATCAAGCGATTGCAGCTGAGCCTTTTGTTTCACGTAGCAATCCTGACGAATCGTATCGTCTTGCTTTAACGAGTGCCGATTATTTGATCTTTGCCTCTAAAGGGGCGGATGCTTTGATTGTAAAACTACAGCCTTCTTTAATTGTTAAGGCGTCAAAAGAAGAACAACCCGTAGCAGAAGAACCAGAGCAACCTGTAGCAGAGGAACCCAAACCTGCTGAAACTCCGGTAGAAGAAAAACCAGTCGAAGAAGAAAAACCGGCTGAGGAACCCAAAGAAGAACGGGTGGAAGAAAAAGCTGCTGAAGAACAACCGGCGCCAACCGTTGTTGAAGCGCCTGCTCCCGAAGAAGAAAAAGAAAACGAAGAGGCGGAATCTGACGAGGTGGAAGAAACTGAGAAACCGGGTAGCGTTTTTGACGGAATCTCAAAGCAAACCCGTCCTTTTGTGGAAAAGTTGGCCGACGCAGACAAAGAATTGCAAGACAAATACGAAGAAATCCGGCAAGATGCGTTATCTTATGGTCTCCACGAACGCATTTCGAAAGCGGGCAACACCTTCCGTCTTTCTCGCTTGGAATATCTAAAGATTACGTTGGTCGGCAAAACGCTTCGTTGCTACTATCGTTTGAATCCGAAAGATTATGACAGCACCCCGATTCCACATGAAGATGCCTCTAGCAAGAAGGCCTATGCGGAAATTCCATTGTTTTTCCGTGTTCGTTCCGAACTTTCCGTTCGCCGTGCAAAAGGCTTGCTCGCCGATATGATGAAAGCGGCAGGCATCGAAAAGAAAGCTGCCAAAGCTCCTGCAACGGAAAAAGACGCTTCTCAGGATGTGGCACAACAACCGGCAGTTACGGAAAGCAAAGCCGTTGGAAAATATGAAGTCTATCCCGAAGCCGGCGAATTCAAATATCGCTTGAAGGCGAATAACGGCGAGATCTTGATTGTTTCTTCTGGCTATAGCACACGTGATGGTGCGAAAGCTGGTATTGAGACCTTACAGAAGAACGTTGCTTCTGGCACCCATCAAATCATTACGGAAAAGAATGGTTATTCTCAATTCCGTATCTTTACGCAAAACGGTGCCCGTATGATTGTTTCTGGCGAATTCTACAAGAATGTAGCTCAAGCGGAGTCGGCTTATCAATCCGTGGAACGATTCTATCAAAACGCGAAAATTGTCGACTTAGATGAAATTCCGGAAAGCGAAATCCGCGAATGGGCAGTTGACGGCTTAGCAAAAGACGGCGATAAAGATGGTGGCAAGTTTGAAATCTTTACCGATGCGGATAAATGGTTGGTTCGCTTAGTGGCATCGAATGGCGAGATTCTCTTTGTCTCCGGCGCCTATTCATCAAAAGCGGGCGTCTTGCAAGGATTGGAAACCATCAAAGCGAAATTGCACGAAGCAAATCCTTTCCATATTATTGTGGACAAACAAAAACGCTATCAATTTATTGTTGAATCTGGCAATGGCGCAACCTTGCTTTTAGGTGAGACCTATCCTTCTCGTGATTCGGCTCTTTCTGCCGCAAAATCCGTTTTGAGCTTCTTAAATCATGCCGTTCTTTCTGACACAACAGCCGAAGCCAAGAATGAAGAAGGGAAAGACGCGGAATAAACTATGATCAAAAAAGGTTGGATTATTAGCATTTTTTGTCTCGGTGGCGTTTTGATTGGCGGCGCGATTGCTTTTCCCATCGCCTACGTTTATAACGAACAATATCAGTCGCTAAATGAATCCTCTTTAAATCCCGGCGTTCTTGTGGATGAAAATCACGAAGTTCATTTGGGTACGGATGAGGAACCATTCTTTCCTGGAGAAACCCGCACTTTGGATTACGATGTGGAGATGAAGTGGTCTGGCAATGCGAAAACGACTGTATATTTCGATCATTTCGTTGGGAACGGACAAGAATATCTATCTGTTCAAGTCACGACCGATGATTATGCGTCTCCCGTGCAGGCGATTACGAAATGGAGCGAAGCCACGCCATTTACGTTCGAGGTTGTCGTTAAACAAAAGCAAACCTTCCAGTTCCATTATTCTTTGGCCAGAGAATTAGGATCGGAGATCGATTCCTTGTCATTCTCATTCCAAAGTCATTTCCGTGTGGAGAAATAGAAAGGAGAACGGCCCATGTATTCAGTGTTAGTCATTGTCATCGTTATTCTTGCCATTGCTCTTGCCGGAGCGATGATTGGGGTCGGTATTGCTGCCGTTCGTTCCAATCGTCAAGAGGCCAAGCGTCAAGAAATCGCGCCTGTTTCTAAGCCGAACGAAGATTTATATGAAGTTGGCTGCGTTTCCATCGTTTGGAATCCGCAAGCGGAACAGCCAAAAGGAGATGTCTATTCGATTCTTGCCCTATATGATGGCAAAATCGATGGACTTGCTTCGCCCTCTTCCCAGAAGACGGCATAAACATTGCTTTCAATATGTATATACATATAAAAGAGAAAGGAGAAATTAGTCATTATGGAAACAAAAACCATCAAAGGACTCATCATTGCTGGTAGCGCTGCTGTGGTAGCACTCGGTGGTGCAATCGGCGGAACGTATGCCCTTTTTAGCCGTACCGCTGACACAACGGTTCATGTCAAAGTGGGAAATTTGAACTTCAAGTTCGAACGCACTCAACTCTTAAGCCATGAATTGGACAGCAGCACGGGATATCTTACTGACCACACTGATACGACGGTTGTCGATCTGACTGCCAGTGGTGCTAAAGCGATGGACGTCGCCAACGCAGCGCCCGGCGCTTCATATACGGGAACGTTTGTCTTAACCAACACTGGTTCGACCGCATTCGAAGTTTCGGTTGCTTTGAATAACGCAAAAGTCACCAACGAAGCCGGTGCTGATGTCGCGTCAACCAACTCTGTGTGGGCAAATACATCTGTCACGATTCACACGGAAGGCCGAGAAGATAAGACCATGAAGCTCAACAATTTGTCTTCGGCATCGTTACCAAACGTTACCAAAGACGCCGCGTTGACTTTTACCGTCAAAGTCGCTTTAGGCAACGCCATCGATAACGATGGACAAAACGCCAACCTTTCTTTCGCGGTTGTTCTTACCGCAACTCAAGCTTTGTCCGCTTAAGCGAATAAGAACGCATATATTCGGTTGAAAAAACCGATTTGATTGAAGGAGTCTATTATGAATAAAAAATTACTAGCTACCTCACTCTTGTCTGCCGCTGCTTTTGCTGGCCTTGCAGTGGGTGGAACCTATGCCCTCTTCACTTCCAATGCGGAAGCAAATATTGCCATCCAAACGGCTACCGTCAAATATGAAGCTATTGTTCGTGCGGAAAGCCTTAAAACTTATTCGTTAGGCGTTGAACAAGCCGCCGGCGTTTTCGAAAACGGCGGCACAGCCGCTCTTTCCGGCAACAGCTTAACATTAAACAACGTTACCCCCGGCGACAAAGCCGAATTCGAACTAGAAATCAAGAACGCAAGCACAATCAAAACCGCCTATCGCGTTCGCATCACTGCCGACAATGGCGAAGCGGCTCCGTTCAAAGTGACTGGCGAAGCTGCCTCTTGGGTCGCTCTTGCACCCAATACCAATCCGGCAGAAAACGTCAAAGTCGGTGTCGAACTTCCTGTCTCTGTCGGTGATGACTACCAAGGCAAGAATTATGCCTTAAAGATTTCTGTCGAAGCGGTCCAAGCCAATGGCGTTGCTTCCGTTGCGGCGGCCGCAGATTTGAACCAAGCAATCGCGGAAGGCAAAATCATCGAATTACAAAACGACATTGCGTTAACCGACGCAATTGATATTCAAGGCAGTCCGAAAGTGGATTTAGCTGGACATACGCTTACGTTGCCAAAAGATAAGCCACTTATGTGTGGCGTTGGCGAAAGCATCGAAATCTCAAATGGCACCTTGTCTTCTGTTGATTCTACTGATGCAACAGACCAGCTTTTAACAGTCACCGGCGGGACCGTCAGCGTAGATAACGTTGATTTCGAAATTGCTTCAGGTCACAAACAGGCCGTTCCTTTCAAATGCTTATCGGGCGTTTTAAACATCAAAAACGTCAATGTTGAATCGAATCGTTATTATGTCGTTGCAACGAACGCCATCGATAAAAACGCTGAATTGACCATCAATGTAGAAGATTCTTCTATTAAAGTTGCCAATGATGAATTGGATAATGCGGCAATTCTTACCAACACTAGTGCCCCGACCCATTTGAACATCAAACACTCAACGATTTCAGGACAACGTCAAGCTGTTTTTGTTCGTACCGGCAATGCCGTCATCGAGAATTCAACATTAATTTCTACTGGCGATTTCTTAAGCAAGGAAGCTAATGTTGCCATAGACAACAATCGTTTATCCGGTAACTGGGCTAGCGGCGACGAAGCCCCGACTGCCGCTTTGGTGGTAGGCGATCGCAACGATACGAGTTATAATCTTCCCGCTTCTGTGAAGTTGGTCAACACCACTCTCACTGCTTTAAATGGAGCGAAGAAAGCCGTGATTGCCTCTGATGGCATCTATACCGCTACTTTGACGAGCGATACTGCTTCTCTCGCGGCAGACGATATCGTCAAAATCGGCGATACGTCTAAGATTACGGTTACTATCGCATAATCTTTTTCCTCCTTTCCATATCCTGCCGTCTTTCTATTCCTGACGGCAGGATATGTTTGGTGTCAAATGTCTTATTTTTGGAAAAGCCGTTTTTAAAGCGTCTTTTCGAAAAATATGGACGAAGACAAAACGATTCAAAGAAAACCATCCAAAGCCAAGAAAGTATGGAACATCATCTCTTGGGTTTTTATTGGGTGCCTTGCTGTTTTTGATGTGTTTTTAATGGTGATGAGAGTTAAGATGCCCTCTTCTTCGAGTGGCCTTTCTTTATTTAGACACCAGACTCGTATTGTTTTGACGAATTCTATGGAAGGCGATGATGAATTCTATAAGAGTCATCCCGAATACGAAATCCAAAAAATTCCTATGCATTCAGCGGTGAGGATTGAAGAAACCCCTAAAGATTTGGAAAAGCAAAGAACCTTCTTTCGTGCATTAAAGGAAGGAGACGTGATTACCTTTTATTGGTCTGTTTCCGCTCAAGCATCGGTTTATACTTCCGATGGTGACGTCATTACCATTACGCACCGCATCCAATCTGTTACGGGAAGCGGAGATAATTTATCTTATGTATGTCAGGGTGACAACCGGGTTAACGCTTCAGGCGACATTGTGACTATTTCAACCCAAACCGTTCCAGCCATGATGGTTGTTGGAAAGGTCACGTCCGTTTCTGTTCCCTATGGTTGGTTTTTGGTGAACATTGTGCAAAATCGTTATGTGATGGCAGCCCTCATTATTGTTCCTTGCCTTGCCGTTGTGGTTTATGAAAGTCACACCATTGTTCGCTTGGTAAAGCAAGATAAGAAAGAACAAGCGATGGCAGCGGCTAACAAAGAAGCGGAAGCGAAAGACGAAGAATTAGAGGAATTAAGGAAACGAATTGCCTCTTTAGAGCAAGAAAACAGCGATCCTGAGACGAATCAGCCATCTTCCAAAGAAAATCATCAATCCTAAGCCGTTTTTGCGTGAGATGGCACTTTTGGTTTTTATCGATGCTTTTGCTATACTGATGATAACAATTGATTCTTTAAGGAGCCTTTAAATGTTCTTTCCGTATTTGGAAGCGGAAGCACAGGGCAGTTTGATTCCCGGCAATGTCATTTCTTTCTCCGTTTATCTGACGCTGTTTTTATTGTGCAGCGCCGTTCAGCTTTTGGCGGCAGGATTAGAGAAAGAACGATTACGAAAAATCAGCAAACCGTTTTGCGTTTTCATCCTCTTTTTCGCCGCCGTAATGACGTTTCCAAGCCAATGGGCGTTATATTTAGGGCTGCTTTGCGGAATGCTTGGCGATATTTTTCTAATTTTTACCAACCGACAAACGTGTGTAGGGCTCGGCATATTCTTCTTTTTGCTGGAACACATTTTCTTGATTTCACAGTCGTGTTTTTCCTTCGGTGGTTCGATTTCTATGCCTTTATGGATTGGTTTAGCAACGATTGCCGCCGCTTTATATGTGGTCGTCGTTCTTATTGTCCAAAAGGTCTATGCGTTAAAAGGAGCGATGCTTTATGGCGGGTCTCTTTATGCCGTCGCGCTTTCTATGGACTTGGTATTTCAGATCGTTGGCGTTTCGCTAGGGCAACTGCCATTTGTTTATGGCATCGTCGGTGGGACCTTTTTCCTTCTCTCAGATGGCATTTTGACTTACACGATGTTCAAACACAATTTCCGAAGGAGCGACCTTCCTATTATGGCAACGTATTTGATTGCTCAATTGCTTTATACAACCGCCTTTTTTGCCTCTACATTAGGCTGGTAACACCTTCATTTTGTTTCCAAAAGCATTTGGATGTCTCTCATGGCGGAAATCAACCTCACTTGGTTCTCTTCTGTCAAGGATCCTAATTCCTTTTGTAATGCCCTGTTTTGCGCCAAAGCAAGACTTTTTGCGTATTCCGTTCCTTTTATCGTAAGAGACAGATAGAAGATGCGTTTATCTTTTTGACTCCGTTTTCGCTGAATCATTCGAGTTTGCTCAAAATCTTTAAGAATATGACTCAGTTGACTTTTGTCGATGCCTAAGGTGTGCGAAATGGCCGAAGAAGTTGTTTCTTTTTTGGAAGCAATTTCTTCTAAAACACGGGATTGCGTTAAAGACAACGGAATGACAGTGGTGATATTTTCTTGCCGTTTTGAGAGTAAAGAAAGATAAAAAGAATCAAAGTCACGAATTTTATTGATGATGAATTGTTTTGCTGGCATGAATGACTCCTAAATAGTTGATAAAATAAACTATATTAAAATTATATAATTTAGTTGAAATTATCAACAACAATTGCAGAAAAAATAGATGTTAAGGCAAATTCAAACTGCAGGATCTTTGCGTCAGAAAACAAATGAAACAATCACCAAGAAAAGAATTGTGTTTTCGTTGCCTTTTTTTGAGCACAAAATAGGGGGTCAAATTTTGATTCAGTATAAAAAGAGAACGGTTGTCTTTTTCTTTTTTAATAAAGGGAAAAATGCTCAATTTTCAACAAGCGTAAAACTCCTTTTGATACATTTCGTATTTCTCTCGATTTGACGGAAATTATTTGTTACCTATCCGCGAAAGTGCCGCAAGTATGATTTTTATAAAATAAAGATTTATTCGTTACTTTAAGATATTTTTTATACGCTGTATAACGGTAAATGCATTCTACTTGAAACCCTTCTAGAAGGTCTTAGAATAGACGGGCGCTTTCAAGAAGGGAGAAGTCCAATTTGTCGGTCTCTCTTTCCTATCTATTTTTGAGGATACAACCATGATGTACTATGACGAAACTTTAGACGGCAACATGTCCGTTGATGAACCTAAGATTTGCGTAATGAAGCGATCGGGCGAACGTGTTCCTTTTAATAAGGATAAAATCGTCCAAGCCATTAAGGGTGCTAACAATGAAGTTGGCATTGCCAGCGAACGATTAAGCGAAGAAGAAATTAACGTCATTGCTTATGGAATTTGGAAAGATGCGGTGAATGCGGGTCGCGATTTGTCCGTAGAAGAAATTCAGGATAAGGTTGAAGACGCTTTAATGGCGTCAGGCAAACATGTCGTCGCCCGTCTTTATATCACTTATCGATATAAGCACGCCGAAGTACGGAAGATGTCAGACATCGATCAAAAGATTGCCGGGGTTGTCGAACGCGACAACGAAGAGGTGAAGCAAGAAAACTCCAACAAGAATCCGACCATCCTTTCCGTTCAACGCGACTACATGGCGGGCGAATGGTCTCGTTACTACACCAATAAATATTTATTGCCTGATGATATCCTTCAAGCCCATAAAGAAGGCATCATTCATTTTCACGATGCTGACTATTTTGCGCAACATATGCACAATTGCGATTTGGTGAATTTGAATGATATGTTGCAAAATGGCACCTGCATTTCGGGAACCCATATTGACAAGCCTCATTCTTTCATCACGGCTTGTACCGTTGCTTCTCAAATCGTTGCCCAAGTCGCATCCAGCCAATATGGCGGACAAACGATCACCATGTCTCATCTTGCTCCGTTTGTCGATATTTCCCGTAAACGGATTGCCAAGCGGCTCCGCGAAGAATTTGAATCTGTTGGCATTGAAACTTCGAGCGACAAATTCCATGATTTAGTGGAATCTGAATTGCGAAAAGAAGTGGAATCTGGTTGCCAAACCATTCAATATCAATTGATTACGTTGCAATCCACCAACGGACAAGCTCCCTTTGTTACCGTTTTCTTGTATCTTCACGAAGTTCCAGAAGGACAAACGCGCGATGACCTTGCCTTGATTATCGAAATCATGTTGAAGCAACGGATTTTAGGGGTGAAAGACCGTACCGGCGCTTATATTACTCCGGCCTTCCCAAAACTCATCTACGTCTTGCAAGACGACAACATTAACCCGGGCACTCCTTATTTCTATTTAACGGAATTGGCTGCCAAATGCACGGCCAAGCGCATGGTTCCTGACTATATCTCTGAAAAGAAGATGCAAGAATTGAAAGGCGATGTCTATCCTTGCATGGGTTGCCGTTCTTTCTTAACTCCTGATCGTTTCACTGATGCGGGCGTTGGAAATGTTGCAAACGCGAAGGACTTCGTTCCTGGAAAACACAAATACTATGGTCGTTTCAATCAAGGTGTTGTCACGATTAACTTAGTCGACGTCGCTTGCTCTTCTGGCAAAGATGAGGATTTGTTCTGGAAGATTATGAATGAACGCCTTGAACTTTGTCACCGTGCCTTACAAATCCGTCACAATCGTTTGATGGGTACCCCGTCTGATGTTGCTCCGATTCTTTGGCAAGATGGCGCGTTAGCCCGTCTTGCACCGGGTGAAACCATTGATAAGCTTCTGTTCCATGGTTATTCCACGATTTCTTTGGGCTACGCAGGATTAGCTGAATGTGTCTATTACATGAAAGGCATTTCTCATACTTCGGGCGAAGGAGAAGAATTCGGGTTAAAAGTCATGCAATTAATGAATGACAAATGCCAAGAATGGAAGAAAGCAGAAGATATTGATTATTCTGTTTATGGCACCCCGCTTGAATCGACGACTTACAAATTTGCCAAATGTTTGCAAAAACGTTTTGGCATTATTCCTAACGTCACTGATCATAACTACATCACAAACTCTTATCACGTGAACGTTCGCGAAGAAATTGACGCGTTCGATAAATTAACGGAGGAAGCAAAATTCCAACGTTTGTCTCCTGGCGGCGCGGTTTCTTATGTCGAAGTGCCGAATATGCAGAACAACATTCCTGCCGTTCTTGCCATCATGAAGCATATCTATAACACCATTTTGTACGCTGAATTGAATACCAAAAGTGACTATTGCGATGTTTGCGGATATAACGGCGAAATCAAAATCGTAAAAGATGATACCGGCAAATTGGTTTGGGAGTGCCCTAATTGCGGGAACCGTGACCAAAACAAGATGCATGTTGCTCGCCGCACCTGCGGTTATATTGGCACCCAATATTGGAATCAAGGACGCACGCAAGAAATTCAGGATCGAGTCTTGCATCTCTCCGTGGGAACTTGTGACGTTGAAGCGGAAAAGCAAGAACAAGCGGACAAGCATTAAGCTTGCCGCTTTCTCCTTTTTGAGGTGAATATGCGTTACGGACAAATTCTTTTAGCAGACAGCGCTAATGGCATTGGCATTCGTGTTTCTTTATTTGTTTCCGGTTGCACCAATCATTGTCCTGGTTGTTTCCAGCCCGAAACTTGGGACTTTTCTTTTGGAAAGCCTTTCACCGAAGAAACGGAAGAGCATCTTTTGAATGAATGTGCGAAACCCTATTATGACGGCATGACCATTCTAGGAGGAGAGCCTTTTGAATTGGCCAATCAAGAAGGGTTAATTTCCTTAATACGGAAATTCAAACAACGTTTTCCAAACAAAACCCTTTGGATGTATAGCGGCTTTACTTATGATCAAGATTTGGTGCCAGGCGGTTGCCGTTATGGGCCTTATACGGACGAAATATTGGACTCGATTGATGTATTGGTAGATGGGCGTTTTATTTTAGCGGAGCGGAACATCTCGCTTCGTTTCAAAGGGTCGAATAATCAACGCGTGATCGACATGAAGGCCACACGCGCAAAAGGGGAAGTGGTCTTAACACCATGGAACGATTAAGAGGGTGTTTCCCCTCTTTTTAAGCAAATGATAAAACCCTTTTTGAGTATCAGAAAAAATAACTTAGATTTGATCATAATATGGGTCAGAAATTGATTTTACCCCCTTCCTTCTTGGGGGTGTGAAATGCCATAATATGAAAGGTCATATGGATTATTCTGAATACAACATTGCTTTTAATGTTTGTGCAGGGATGATTAGCATCGGACTGCTTTTTATTCACTATACTCGTAAAGAACTTCACGGTCCCAGCCACCACACGATGGCGGCTTTGCTTTCGACGATGGCCGTTTCGTCTTTTCTTTACATGGTTCTTTATATTTTTGAAGGAATTTCAAACCCTTATGGCAATCCGAATACAGCTCGTTTTTTCATCGCTTTAACTCTATTGCATCATAACAGCATCCCTTTTCTTTTCATGCTCTATGTTTTCTTTTTAACGGGGCAAAGTTACCGCCCCCATAATAAGCTTCTTTTTGTTTTATCCAATATCTCTCTCACCATTCCTTTGTTAGCAAGCTACGCTCTTGTCATTACAAACCTTTTTAATGGTTACGTGACCACAATCGATGCGAATGGTGTCCTTACGATAAATGCCGGCCGTTATTGGCTCATGGCGTTTGCCCTCATTTATATCCTTTATAGTGTTTATTTGGTCTCTCGCTTCCATAAGGCATTAAGAACGCCGCAATTTGTTGCCGTGATTATTACCTGCGGCATTGAGGCGATGATGTTAATCTTTCAACAGACATTTTTAGATGGTCTAAGCATGGATATCTTTGCTCTGGCCTTTGGCTGTGCTGGAATTATGTTTACTTCAGAAGACCGCCTTGCTGTGCAAGATACGACGACAAGCGCTTTTAATCGCGATGCTTTTTATTTTCACACCCGTTCTAGCTTATACGCCAAAAATGACTTTCGCATGATCGTCGTCAAATTGGCTAATTACAACGAATGCGCTTCTTTGGTGGGCAGCGAAAAAATCGACGATGCTGTGGCAAAGATAGTGGAAGAAATTCGTGGCGCGATGATTCCGCGTTTGGAATACTTTCTTTATCGCCCAGACATTTTGATCATTAATTCCTATTCTTCAAAAGATGAAGACCATCATGCGGTTTTGCGTACCCTAGAATCTGTGCTTCAACGGGATTATGACATTGGGAATCTTGCGATTTCTTTTGCGGCAGAAGTGTCTTATGTTCATGTCCCTAGAGACGTCAAAGATATGCAAAACATCATTCGTTTGATTGAATTGCCACCCAATCTTGGCGACAAGCGTTATGCCTTGGTTCACGACGAACGATTAAAAGAAAACGAACGGAGAAGCCATATTGCCGACGCATTGTTGCAAGGCGTTCAAAATCATTCTTTTGAAGTTTATTATTTACCGATTTATGACGTTAAAAAAGATGGCGTTGCTGGATGTGAGGCCTTAGTCCGTTTGACTGATCCCGAGCTTGGAGCGATCGGTCCCTCTGAATTCATTCCGGTTGCTGAGCAAATCGGCGTCATTACCAAAATTGGCCGCATTGTGTTTGAACAAGTCTGCAAAGATTTTCATCAATATGATTTTTTGCGATACGGCGTTGACCGCGTCTTAGTGAATCTCTCCTTGCGTCAGTTTTTAGAGCCTGATCTTCCAGCCGTTTTAAACCGAGATATGTTTACTTATCATTTAAGCGCGGAAAACATCGCGTTTACCATTAATGGCAAAGAAAACGATTTGTTCCGTTCTCCGAGCTTGTATCCGGCGGCAGAAGGTATATCTAAGTTAGGCATTTCTTTTGCCATTAGCCATTATGGATTCGGAGGGCAGACGTTCTTAACGGAGAATTCCCCATTTGATGTTCGCTTTATTTTGATTGATCGCACGACGATTGCCCAAGCGAGAGCAACACAACGTGGCGATGCTTATTTGCGAGCATTGTTAGATTTGGCCAATCATTATGGCTTGACTGCCGTTGCGGAAGGGATTGAAACCGATACGTCTCTCGCTCAGCTAAAGAGCATGAATGTTCGTTATTTGATGGGTTATTATTATGCCCATCCGATGCCGGTCAAGGATTTTATCGCTTATTGCTCTTCGCATCCGCGCCGCCATTAAGAAAGCATATTCGTTGTCTTTTTCTCGTCGCTAAGCCATGCTATAGACGATGAAGACCTTAACTTTTTACGAATTTGAGCGCCATACTTCGGAGCAAACCCAATATATTGCATTGGAGCATGCTTTATTTGCCTACTATAACGAAGGATTTGGGGTAGATCGGTATTTCTTAGAAGACGGCCCGTTTGTTAACAAAGCAGCGATGTCTTGGCTCGAAAGCCATGGCATTGCCGCTCTACCTTTGGTCATCGCCGACGGAGAAGTTTTATGCGAAGGACGCTATCCAACCATCGAAGAATTAGCTACGTATTATGGCGCTCCGCTTCCAAAAGTAGAGATATATAGTTGTTGCGAAGAGAATTTTTGTACCTTCAAAAACAAAAAATAAACGGGGAAACCCGCTTATTTTGTTTCAGACATCGAAGCTTGGAATTCTTCAATGAAAGGTATTTTAACTTTTCCAAAATGGGTAACGGCAAGAGAATATGCCGTGTCGTCGTTTTGAGGAAGCAAGAAACGAATGGATAAATCGTCTCCTTCTCCTTCTGGCAACAAGTAGAAGGAAGTCGGTGTCGTTTTGGTATCAGAAAAGATTTTCTTTTGAAATTCTAAAGCCAAATCGCTACGCGAAGAGACATAGCCTGTCCCCTTTGTATAGGGGTTTGAAGCAACAGGATAAAAACTAGAAAGATATTGCATATAGGTGAAGCGATTGAAATAGGGAAAAGCTTGTTTCATATCGGAAGTTTGATTGGTGACCAAAGTCAAATCTTTCGACATAATCTTTGGACTTCCTGATTCATCTTCGCTGACCACAAATTGATAAATGCCACTTTTAATCGCCGCTCCGCCTGGCAAAGAGAGATACCCTCTACGTTGAATCGCTTCCCCTTTCTCTGCCATATAGGCAATATATTCGTCAGTGTAGTCTTCATAGACATATTGGTCCGTGAAATAACGGGTCCCTACTAAGATGGTGTGGTCTTCTCCTATTACGATAGAGCCCATCGGGCTTTCATAATTATAAGTATTGAGATGAGCCATTAAGGCAACTAGTTCAGGTTCTGCTTGCCGTGGCAATCCCCCGTTCTTTTCGTATTGGTTTAAGGCGGGAATGACGTAGTCTTCTTCTCCAATGTGCGTCACGGTTTCTTGAATGTAGCCGTTTGCCCCAAAATCCAAATAGAAGACCAATCCTTCTTCGTTTGCCTTAACGCTAAATTCGTGCAGAATCGAAGTTAAACCGGTAGTAGGGGTCAACAAAGACATTTGCAAGCAGGCGTTTAAGTTATAAGTGTCGTTTAAGGAAAAGAGAAAGGAATCCCCGTTTCCTACGGCAGAAGGATTGAGCCCGTCATAATAATTTCGTATGCCGGAACGGTTATCCCATATATCTTTAATATTTAAGTTATATACTGGTCCCGCTTCAAACGCGCCGTTCACGATAGAAAACGTATAGATGCCACCATCATAAGAAGCATAACCATAAGTCTCTTCTCCATGGGTCATGGCATAAGCATTATCTGTATAGGTAAAGGTGTAACGCCGCCGGTAATTTTTGGTTCCATCGTTTAAAGCGTATTCTAGCTTCATTTCAAAGCGATGCGTTTTCTTTAAAGTTTCCATCTTCTCTTGAAGCGCATATTTTCCTATGGCTTCCGTTTGAGAAGAGAACAAAGAAGGCGTTGTTTCAGAACCCGTTTGGCAGGATGCCAAAAGAGAAAGCAAGGCAAGTGTATAGAGATTACGAGCGACTTTGTGGAACGTAAGTGACATATAAATTCCTCCAAGGAACAATCAAAGTGAAGGTATCAAACGAGATGGGATCGCCCTGATACGCCGTTAAGGGAGCATAAAGGATTTTTGCTTCATAGGTATCGACATAATCGGTTTGTCCTTCGGTTGTTTCAGTGGTGACATAACGGAAGAAAGCAAGCGAGCCGTTTTGAATTTCAAAGGTAAAATCGTCAGTAGAAGAGCGACGAGAAGTAGAGATAGTCACACGTGTCGTTAAGGTGATATCATCGCCGTTTTTTGTTGCAGAGATCGTACGGACCGCCGTAGATTCGTCTTGTGTCGTGCTTCCGGAAGGCAGTGCTTTTGCCAAGGAAATATAGTGTTGAAAATCAGGATAATAAAGCGGATTAGCCCCCGTGTAAGCACGCAGATCGAGATTTAAAGAAGCGGCAACTTTGCTATAACAAGAAGAGATATATTTCGTAAAAGCGGCACCGCGTACGACTGCTTCATCGCCTGCAACGGTCACGATGTGATAAGGGGCAGCTTCTCCAACGGGAGTATCCGACGAATCCACCAAACGGATGGACCCATCATTGATTAAGATATCATTTTGGTAAGCCACCATTTTTCCTTCGAAACAAGCATCACCGAAGGTCGTGTAATTCGTGTCGGCCACATTCGCGGCATCATGGTACAGAAAACGGTAATTGGTTTGCCTTGCTCCTTTGCCATACGCTTCGATATTGGCTAAAAGAGCTTCGACGACGTCGTTAGGCAAAGCGCCATCCGCATAAGATGAAACATCGACTTTGGAGGCGGGTTTACCGGTGATTTTGTCATCTGGCAATTCAGAAATCGTATGTTTTGTGCCAGTAAAATCCGTCTTAGAATCAAAAGAAAAATTCGAAAATGAATAACGGGTCAAACGGGCTGTTGATGTCTCAAAAGCCCCGTCGATCGCGTTTAAATAATATCGAACTGAATGGGTTAAGGATTGGATTTGTCCTTGTGCCGGATTTAATGCCACATCAAAAGAATATGTCATCGCGTAATAGAGATCGCTTCCAGGATAATCGACGCTGACTTGATAGGACTCGATTCCATTTTCCGTTTTGATGTTAATGGTAGGGGTCAGCCAGCCGTCAGATTCAGGGAAGGCACTAGATAAATCCCCAAAACAAGCGATGGTGTCTTTAACAATTTCTGGATAGGCTAAATAATTCTCAATCGTCATGTAACGGTCGGCGGGATAGCAATGGGCGAAAGACTCGTTTTCCACATTGACCATAAAGAGATCGTATAAGAAACCATCTTCCGTATAGATTTGCTCGTTTGCCTGGTAATCTTCTACGGTTTGGGTGTCTTCTACTCCGCGATAGGCTTTGACCACAACATTGTCATTGACCAAGTCGTTGGTATGGAATTGGTAATGATGTTGCGCTTCATAATTCACAATGGCAGAAGAGGCATCGCCTGTAACCACGTATTTTGAATTGAAATAATTCTTTTTTGCGTAGGATCGATCGACAAAATCGAAGGAAGAAAGCGAAGAAAAATCAATTTGGCTTAGAATGGAAGACACTTTCTTTAAAGATGCCTCTTCTTGCCAAACGCTATCGATAGAAGCGGAAGAGGAAGAAATGTTTTGCTGGCAACCAGCCAAACAAAACGGCACGAGACAAAATAGAAGCAGAGATTTCTTCATGGGGATTCTCCTTTATTTCAAATTGGTGGACAGCGCTTCAAAATCAGCATTCGCTGGGTTATATTTCGTGCCGTCATCGTAGTAACAAATTCCAATACCGTTTAAGGAAGAGGCATCATCGCTAATGGTTGCCTTTCCTTGAATGGTGATGCCATCGCCCCAACCACTATCGTCAATCGTAGTGACGTCAGCAAAAGTTACGGTCTTAGTGGCATCATCAAAAACGCAGGTGAAGGAAGCGCTGTAACGTGCCTCGCTTAAGGATTTCATGTCTTCATCGGTCGAACCATAAACCTTACCGCTTGTTTTGCTATCGAAAGTGATGAGCAAGGAAACGTAATCTATACCTTCTCCTTCTTTCCAGCAATATTGTTTTTGAATCACTGAATCACTTAAGGAGCCAGAAACAGGAGCGTTCACCACGAAAGTTAAAGTGACGCTTAATTGATTGGAGGTCGTGGCAATGACTTGATAAGTTCCCGCCGTATTGGATAAGAAAGTGAAAGAACCGTCACTAGCTTTGCTAAAACTTGCTGCAGTAGTGTCTTTTCCTTTGGAATCGTGAATCGAAATCGAAGGATCTTCTTTTGCTTGCTTGCTTTCCGTTGGATTCGTCACGAAACGAATGTTAGAAACTTCTTTTCCAACCATTGTGGTGAATGAGGTTTTTTCTTCCTTTCCAACATAGGCTTTTAGACTTAAAGCATCAGGCAAGACAGTCGAGACGTCCATTTCATATTTCTTGTTGTTTTTCCGTGAATAGAAGGTCAAGGTAGCGCTTCCCGCCGTAAGGACTTTGAATCCCAGCCCTCCATCGACAATAGAGACCACTTTATCGTCACTCACGTCCGTTAAATAGATAGGATCGAAATAGACGCTAGCAATGCTTGGCGCGCGAGTAGCAACTGCAAAAGAATAAGTCTGACCAGCCGTTAATGCGTCCGGTTTTATTGTCTTTCCGGCGGAAACCACCGCTAAGGTATAGTCTGTGAAATTGAGATCGTTCGTGTTGATGCTTGGAGTGGTTTCAGCGCCTAGTTTTCCTAAGGTTTGCGCATATGACAAATCGTATGTTGCGACTGGCTTAGCATTATCCGATAAGGTGTGATTGGTGAAGTCGTACCCCGTTTTGTCATAGCAATCGTTATGAATGGTCACAGAAGATAGGATGCCATCCGCATCAAAGACAAATTCGCCCCGATTGAAATAGACTTGTCCATCGCTCCAAGAGCTAGGCTCTTTTTCGACATAGTCGGCAGTGACTTGGAAGCCATGTTCCGTCATGGTGTATTTCGAATGGGCAGCGGCATCCCCCGTAAACGAATAGATATGAGAATTCGTCGAGCCTTCAAAGTAGTCATATCCTGCGCTAGAAGGATTCACGAATTGAGCGGCAATGTCACTTAACCCATAATGTTGATTGTGGGATAGCTTTGTTGCATTTAAAGTGGCTTGTTCTTG
>CADAUN010000009.1 GCA_902791085.1 uncultured Erysipelotrichaceae bacterium
ATATTCTTGTTGGAACAACGATAGTCCATAAATGTAACTTAGGGCAGCTGCGGCCATCGAAGAAGCCGTGCCAATTTCCGCTTGGCAACCGCCGATAGCGCCGGCAATGGAAGCGTTTTGTTTGACCAAGTTGCCAAAAATGCCAGCAATATAAAGCGAATCCCTTAAGAGATCCCATTCAATGTGGTCATGATGATAGGCTTCATAAAGCACAGCAGGCAAGACACCACTAGAGCCACAGGTCGGTGCAGTAACCACCATCTCCCCGGATGCATTGCTTTCTCCTACGGCATAAGCGTAGGCAGTCAAGCGCATTTCTCTAGCAGAATCACGATCTTGAATTTGGTGAGAAGACGCTTCAATGCGACCGGCAACCCGCTTCCAACGTAACGCGGGATTGGAATTGGCGGGAATCATTCCTTCGGCATGCAAACCATTTTCAACACAAGCAAACATCTCTTTTAAAATCTGATCTAAATCCTCGTCAATAGAGGCATTCTCATAGGCCAAAGCGACTTCTTTTAATGTGTGCCAGCCTTTTTCTTGCATTTGGGATTTGATGTCGTTTAAAGAACGGAAGGGATAGATGTCAACTTCATTGACCTCAGGATCGTCGTTGGAGCAAATCTCGCCTCCTCCTAAAGAAGCGTAGGTTCGTGTCTCAATGATGTGCCCTGCTTGGTAAGCTTCGAAACGCATGGTCAAAGGATGCTCTGCTTTTTGTTCAGGGCAAAAGACGATTTCCGTTGGATAAGGGGCAAGAGATGAACGAAGAATATCGTCCGTATGGTGTCCTTTCCCTGTCATTGCTAACGCATCGTATAAGATGACCCGAATGTGGTCCACAGGACGGTTCTTAAGCCAATACGAAAAGTGACGCGCTGCTAACGAAGGAGCAATGGTGTGCGAGGAGGAAGGCCCGGGGCCATAACGAAATAATTTGGTTAATGATTTCATGCCCTAACATTGTAACGAATTTCTGGTTTGATGATGAAGTTGGTTAACTTTTTCTTAAGAAATCGATAAACTATCGTCATGCGTACTTTGATTGTTCTTTCAGGCATGCCAGGAAGTGGCAAATCCACTTGGGCTAGAGGCTATCAAAAAGAGCACCCCGCTACCCATCTTGTGGCCAGCGATGAAATTCGCAAAGAATTCTTCGGCGCTCCCAATCGATTTGACGATGAAGACCGCGTTTGGAAAACGTTTTGTGAACGTTTGACTCTTGGTTCTAAAACCGACTCTGACTTTACGGTAATTGCTGATGCAACCACGTTAACCAACGCTTTACGCATGCGTTATTATCACTTAACGCCAGAATTTGATCGTCATGTCTTGGTCCTATTTAAAATTCAAGAATATGCCAAGCAAAATACCCAAAGAGAACAAAACCGTATTGTCCCTCAATATGCCATGGATCGCATGAAGGGGGAATATGAGGAACCAAACGAAGAAGTTAAAAACACCTTCGAAATTCATATCATCACCCACTTCTCTCCTAACGGTCCTTTTAACCTATAAATATCGTTGCCAAAGCCCGTCCTTGGGCTTTTTTAAATAAAGAAAAAGTCGGCCACTCGCGAGACCGACTGATGGATTCTAGAAATCAATAATCCTTTTGAGGTTTTGCTTCTTTTTCGCTGCGAATCACCGTAAAGACAGCAAAGGCACCGATGACTAGTAACGCGCCAAGAACAATGGCCATCACACCAAAGCCTAAATCAAAGGATTTAAGGCCTTTCGCGTAGAGGTGAGCGGGCAAGGCGCCACCATTAGAGCCAGGGAAATTTTGCCAAACGATATCCAAAACTCCGTAAGTAGCAAGACCAAGGCCAACCACCGCCATAGCGCTAGAAGTTAAGGCATTTGCCAATTTCTTGGATTCTTTTTTACTGTTGCGAGAAAGCAACCACGCGACAAGCAATAAGGCAAAAGCCAAAAAGGAAGCGATCACGATAACGGCCAATAAATAAGTCACTTCGGCACGTTGATTAGGCCAAGTGCTGGCTCCTAACATTGCTAATAACGCTTCAACGCCCATGATGCCAGTCACTAAGGCACCAGTGCCCATAAAATCGACAAGCAAAGGCATTTGATCACGTTGATCATAAAGACGAACCATCGGGATGTTGGTGGCAATTAAAAGAACGATAGCGAGTAACAAGGCCATGATAATGACAAAGGCAACGTTGCTGCCGTTCGCGGTTAAATCCCATAAAAGCATCCCTTGAAGGACAAAGAAAATCGCAACGACCCAGCCGTCACAAATGAAGGCATTAAAGGAACGAACGACCGGTTCGTCGTTGTGAGAGTCTAAAATCGACTTGATCCCATTAATGAAGCCAAGCAAGGAAACCACAAACAAAGAAAGTCCGACAACGGCAAGCTCATACCACAAAAAGAAAGCACCACTTCCATCAAAGCCAAAAGTTCCATAGAACTGAGTGGGGTGTGCTCCTAAAAATTCCGGAACCACAAAGACACCAAACCAAACGCCCATTAAGCCCATAGCGACAGCGATGATGGCATGGAAAACGACGCACAGCGTACGAGATGTCATTGAATACTTCATAATTAACCTATACCTCTCGAGTATGGTCTGGGCTTACAAAAGAATGCCCAAACGCGACATAACAATTAAATTCTATCTTTTTAAGATAGTCAAATAATCTTTGTCATTCTTCCTTTATCTGCTTTGAAATTTTCGGCTATCAAAAGGGCGCTAAGCAACGCCCAAGAAAGGTTATATCCCCCACAAAACCCGTCGATATTTAAAATTTCGCCAGCAAAATAAATTCTTTTTTCGTGACGGCTTTCGAGTTGATTTGTAACTTCATTTAAAGCCACTCCACCAAGCGAAACTTGCGAATCCATAAAGTCGTATCTGCCTTTAACATGATATACAAGATGTTTTAAATGAGCGGCAATGGTGACGGGATTGCCACTTGGAAAACGCTCCTCTAGCAGGCGAACAAAAGGTTCGGAAACCAAAGAAGACAAATAATGAGACGCGTTTTCTGCTTTCGCTTTAGAAAGAAGGCGAATTAACGTTTTTTCTTCGATATGTGGGAACAAATCCATTTCGAGCCGAGGAGAATTTACTTTGTTTCGGCGATATATCGCGGATTCAGCATTAAGAATAACAATGCCTGAAATGCCGTCTTTTTTAAAAAGCACCTCCCCTTCTTCTTGGAAGAGTTGCTGCGTAGCATCAAACGCCTTAACTAAGGCACCGTGTCTTGCCCCAGCTAGAAGATGAATATCTTCTTGAAGTTTGATCGGCGCTAAACCTGGACGGAAGGGAATCAAATGATAACCATGTTTTTCTAAGGCAGGAAGAAACGATCCATCTGAGCCAAGACGGGGAGCGCTTTTGGCGCCGCAAGCGATGATTAAAGCATCAAAAGGACCGATTTTTTCATGATTTTTGAGCAAGAAATAATGTCCTTTATGATCGGCTTCGTAATCTTCCGCCAAAAAAGGAGAAACAAAATGAACGCCTAGATTTGTCGCATAACTGAAAAGATAATGGACATAACTTTCAGCGCTATAGGATAAAGGATAGACTAAATTCCCGTCTTCTCGTAAGGCGACGCCCCAAGAACGAAGGGTGTCCATCAAAACGGAGGCGGGAATAACGGATAACGCTTTGGAAATAAAAGAGGGATCGTTATAAGCTTCGGGCAAAAGAGAACGATTTAATACATTGCAATGGCCGTTCCCGGTCGCATAAAGCTTTTTTCCTAATTTTGTTTCTTTCTCAAAGACGGTTATTTCGGCATGAGGAAGTAACCTTTGAATCAAGATGGCACTATATAAACCAGAGGCGCCTGCTCCAAGGATGGCAATTTTCATGCCATCATTGTAACTTATTTCGCCAAGTAATGCTTGAGCTCCCAATCGCTGATTTCAGAGGAATATTGATCCCATTCGATTTCTTTGGCTTCAAGATATTTCGAATAAGCATGGTCGCCTAAAACGGAGAAGAGCAACGGATCTTCTTTAAAGGCGCGGATGGCTTCGTGGAGATTATCTGGCATGGAAGCGATTCCTTGGGCGTCGCGCTGTTGTTGCGATAAGGCAAAGATATTATCCGATACCGGTGCGATTAAATCTTCTTCCTTTAAGGTTTCAATTCCTTCTAAGCCGGCGCTTAAAATGGCAGCTAAAGCCAAATAAGGGTTGGCAGTGCCATCTACGTTACGCATTTCTGTGCGGGTTCCGTTCCCACGAGAAGCGGGAATGCGAATCAAAGACGAACGATTTGTATCACCCCAGCAAATATAGCAAGGCGCTTCATAACCAGGAATCAATCGTTTATAAGAATTGACGGCAGGGTTAGTCAATAAAGCCAAGCCACGGGCATGACGTAAAATGCCTGTGATCCATTTCCGGCAGACCAAAGAAAGTTTCATCGGCGCGTCTGGATCGTAAAAAACATTGTTGCCTGCCATATCAGCCAAAGAAGCGTTCACATGCATTCCACTGCCATTAATCCCTTTGATAGGCTTAGGCATAAAGGTAGCAAGATAACCGTTTTTGCGAGCAATAAATTTCACGACTTGCTTAAACATTTGAACATTGTCGCAAGCTTCCACAACATTGGAAAAACGGAAGTTGATTTCTTCTTGCCCTGGCGCCACTTCGTGATGGGCGGTTTGAATCACAAAACCCATGCTTTCTAACTGCATCGCAATGTCGCGCCGGACATATTCGCCTCCATCGATTGGCGAAAGATCAAAATAAGAGGCGTCATCAATCGGTTTGACGATTGCTTTCCCTTCGTTATCGAGTTTAAAAAGGAAAAATTCCGGCTCAAAACCTACATTTAAAGAGCCAAATCCCATGGCATTCATCTTGGCAACCGCTTGCTTCAAGATAAAGCGAGGATCTCCCACGAAAGGCTTGCCATACGAAGTGTAGACGTCACAAATCATACGAGCGACTTTGCCGTGCAAAGAGTCTTCGAATCCCAAAATCATCCAAGTCGAGGGATCGGGGCGTAAGAACATATCCGCTTCTTTAATACGGACAAAGCCCTCAATGGAAGATCCATCGAACATAATTTTGTTATCCAAAGCATCTTCTAACGAAGTAACGGCGATTTCCACCGCCTTAATCGTTCCAAAGATGTCGGTGAATTGAAGACGAACATATTGAACATTTTCTTCTTTGGCGAATTGAAGAATGTCTTTTTTCGTATATTTTGGCATAATGCGCCCTTCTTTCGTCAAAAATTATGGTCTTTTTTGGAAAACAATCAACACTCATTTCCTAAAATTTTATAAAAACAATATTTTATCGATGTTTTTATTTGTTGATTTTTAGAATTTAAACATGCTTCAATTCCAAATTATGACATTTTTAACAAAAAGGCCCTCCTCACATAAAGGAAGGCGCGAAAGAGAAATGAAATTTATTTGCCGGCGTTATCGGCCTTTAAGGAACGACCGTGCTCAGTTTCGTATTGATTTAATTCTTCACGAACCATTTGCCGCGCATCCATCGTCTTAACCATTTTCTTCGATTCTGGCAAATACCGATGCACTTCTTCTTTCCATATCGCTTCAAAAGAAGCGGCGGTGGTGAAGTGATTTTCGTTTTCGTCCGTTACAGGGGCAGAGGCGGGCTTCTCTTTGTCTTCCGAATGAATGGTCACAACCATCTCTCCATTGGGAATCCCATAAGTCGCAGGTTCTTTCGGCGCTTTAAAGATGATTTTCTTCCTCGTGAGATAGTTATAAATCATGGTGCAAATCGTTTTGATGACGAAGATAACGACAAAAGCCCAAAAAGCTGCACCGTTCCCGTTCCATAATTCCTTCCACGAAACTTTCACGAAATTCGTAGACAAATTCATGTCCGGCCATGAGCGGTTACAAATCCATACGCCAAGTTCTTGAATGGTAACGCCAAGTAACCACCCAACGGCGGCCAATCCAACATAAATCCAAAATGCCTTTGGTGTTTTTGTGTTCACTTTGCGGTCAACGTTTTGATAAACCCAAGTCCGCGAAAGAAGATAATTCACAATGCAAGAAAGGAAGAAAGAAATGGTGGTTGCAATGGCCCAGGCGACATATCCTCCCCAGCCATCCTCTCCGCCTTGCTCAGCAAGTTTTGGGAAGGCAAATCGCATTAATACATAGAAAATAACGGCGTCGATTAAGGTGCAAAGAACCCCTACCACTACAAAGCGCAAAATCTCCAAAATTCGAGATTTTTTATGCTTTTCTTTTTTGTTATCAGTCGGAGCTGCCTTAACGTCGGCACGAACCTCTTTTGCCATATTCTTACTTTTCCTTCGTCATATTTACCTGTCATCATTATCCATTGCCCTTTCGAGCACGTCAATCTCTTCCAAAGCATCGCTAACATCAGCATCGGATGGCATTCGCCAATCGCCACGCGGAGAAATGGCAACACTGCCAACTTTAGCGCCGTCAGGAAGACAAGAACGTTTAAATTGATTATGGAAAAAGCGGCTGAAGAACGATTTTAGCCAATGAAGCAAAACATCATCCTTATATACGCCTGCATAGGCTTGTTTTGCCAAGAAGAAGAGCTTCTTTGGACG
The DNA here is from genome assembly GCA_902791085.1 of uncultured Erysipelotrichaceae bacterium. Classification (GTDB taxonomy): domain Bacteria; phylum Bacillota_I; class Bacilli_A; order RFN20; family CAG-826; genus UBA4951. The sequence goes on from CADAUN010000009.1 coordinate 6,578, forward strand.
ATAGCCAAACCGCAAGAAATGATAAATAAAGAAATCGTTTAGCTCATAAGGGCCTACTTTGTCTTCCGTTTTTTGCACGATTTGCCCTTGCTTATCGGTTGGCAATAACTCAGGGCTAATGGGGGTAGCAATAATATCCGTTAAAGCGGGAGCAGATTCGGGATGAAGCAATGCATAACCTTCGCAAAGATAACGGACCAAAGTCTTAGGAATCGATGCATTAACCCCATACATCGACATATGATCGCCATTATAGGTGCACCATCCTAAGCAGAGCTCCGAAAGATCACCTGTGCCAATCATTAACGAATTTTCATCGTTGGCAATATCCATCAAAACTTGCGTTCGTTCTCTTGCTTGCGCGTTTTCGTAGGTTACATTGTGATTATTGGGATCGTGCCCAATGTCTTTAAAATGGGAAAGCAAGGTATCTTTCAAAGGGATTTCACGAAAATTCACCCCTAATTCTTCTGCTAAAAGTTTTGCATTACGATGCGTTCTTTCCGAAGTTCCAAAGGAAGGTAAAGTCAGTGCCGTAATTCCTTGTTTGTCATATTTTGCCAAGCGGAACGCCTCAACAGCAACAAGCAAAGCCAAGGTAGAGTCTAGGCCACCGCTTAAGCCAACAATGGCCTTTTGCTGATGCACGGTCTGCAATCGCTTGACAAGACCCATCGCTTGAATGGCCAAAATCGTTTTGACCCTTTCTAAGTCGATTTCTTTTTGCTCAGGGATAAACGGGTTCATGGCGTAGTGCCGGTGAATCACGCTAGGGGTCACTAATGGCAATGTGAAGGGGATCCAAGCCATCTCCTCGTCTTCAAAAGAAGAGAAAGTTGTCATTTTACGTCGTACAGAGATGATTTTTTCAATATCGATCTCGGCATCTGCTGCTTGTTTAGAAAAAAGCGGTGATTCAGCTAATAAGGTACCGTCTTCTGCAATCAGTTGATGACCCGAAAAAACCAAGTCTGTCGTAGATTCGCCTGCGCCTGCGTCAGCATAAACATAGGCGGAACGAAGACGAGCGGAAGTCATTCTTACCAAATCACGACGATAGTCCGCTTTCCCGACAATTTCATTGGAACAAGATAAATTTAAGATCACGGTGGCGCCATTTAATGCCAACTTTGTAGAAGGAGGATTAGGAACCCATAAGTCTTCGCAAAGCTCCACACCGATTTTTAAGTCAAGATAATAGGTGTCATAAAAAATCAAATTCTTACCAAACGGAATTTCCTTTCCGTCGAAAGAAACCATAAGGTTCTTTTCGGGCGCGGGAGAAAACCAACGGGCTTCATAAAATTCGGAATAATTCGGTAAATATGTTTTGGGCACGATGCCAAGAATTTTTCCTTGAAAACAAATAAAGGCGCAATTATAGAGGGAATTTTTTCTTCTTAAGGGAGCGCCAAAGGCAAAAAGGACAGGGATATCTTTGGTTTCCGAAAGAATGGCACGAATCGCTTCCTGACTTTTGGAGAGCAAACTATCCGTCTCAAAAAGATCGTTTGCCGTATAACCAGTTAAGCAAAGTTCCGGCAAACAAAGGATAGAAATGTGATCCTTTTCCGCTTCTTTTACCGCAGAAACAATCGCATCGCGATTATGGCGAACGCCAGCCACACTTAAGTCAAAACAAGCGGAGCGAACTTTGACAAACCCCAAAGGATCGGAAAGATGCTCTTCTGTCACAAGATGAGAAGGTTCAAGGCGAAGGCACTCTTTCTTGGTGGTTTCGTTTTTCCATGCCTCATATCGTTCGCTAGAAAGAATCACAAAGTCGGAATAACCATTTTTAGTGATTTCAATAATGCCGTCTTGCTCAGCCAAATCGCGTTCTAATTTGGTGGTATCCCGTAAGGCGGTAATCGGTTGAATACGTTTGTTCATGTCAAAATAATACCATTTTTATGTCTTTGATGTCTTTAAGAAAAGTTCTAGACTTATCAAGATGAAACGAGCTTTGTTTATTTTTAATGCCTATAGTCGCCAAAGCGGGCCTCAACGCTTTTACGAACGAATGAAGGAAGAATTGCTTCCTTATGGTTATCTTTTAGAAGCCAAAACGAATCGTGAAATACTTAACTATATCGACAAAAAAGGAGATATTGCCGGCATTGATCTTTCCCCTTATGCATTTTGCCTTTATTTAGATAAAGATGAATATGTCGCGGCAATGTTAGAAAAAGAAGGCATGCGTCTTTTTAATCGCGCTGAAAGCATTCGTCTTTGTGACGATAAGATGCTGACCCATATTGCCTTGGCAAAAGAAAACATCCCGATGCCTAAAACCATCAATGCACCGTTAAATTACAGCGGTTACGAGTCTTCTAATTCTTTTTTGTCTGAAGTCGAGGCTTTGCTGCCTTATCCTATGGTGGCCAAAGAGAATTATGGTTCGTTAGGAAAAGGGGTGTTCTTGCTTTCCAATCACGACGATTTGGTTGCATTTGAAAAATCCCATTGGAACGTCCCCCATCTCTATCAAGAATTTATCCGTTCTTCGTTTGGATTTGACCATCGTATCATCGTGATTGGCGGTCATTATGTGGCGGGAATGAAACGTGTCAATCTTCATGGCGATTTTCGTAGCAACTTAGCGCAAGGAGGACAGGGAGAGAAAGTGGATATTCCTTTCTCTTATCGCGCTTTGGCCGAAAAGGTATCTTCTTTATTGAAATTAGACTATGGTGGGGTTGATCTTTTGGACGACGCCAATGGCAATCCCGTTCTTTGCGAAGTGAATTCCAATGCTTTTATCACTGGCATTGAAGAAACAACAGGAATCAATGTAGCGGCGCGCTACGCTGCCTATATCAATGAAACAATGCGGGCAAAAGAATAAGACCACCCTCGCGGATGGTCTTTCTTGTTGCCCTAATTGAAAATCTCTTTATGCGTTTGTTTTGCCGGCAGTATTTTGCTTTTTGAGTTCGGCTAAAATCTGTGTCAACAATTCGGCTTCGGTCGGAGCGGGTGCGCCAGGGACAACCGGTGCCGGACGTTCTTCTGGATGTTTCTGATAATATTCTTCTTGTAATTTCGCTTTGAATTCGGCGTTCTTTTTCTCTGCCGTATTGATTGCTTTCACAATGATGAAAAGCACCAAAGCGATGATCAAGAAAGAGATGCAAGCATTGATGAAAGAACCCCAGTCAATCACCGCAGACATATTATAGGTATAGAGGGTGCCGTGAAGCGTATATTTGGAAAGAATGGTGGATTTGACGTTTTCTACCAAAGTCGGAGTGCCTTCCACAGTAGATGCGCCATAGATTGCTTTTGCTTCCGCTTCTGCTAAAGCTTGCAATTCGCTAGCAGCAAATTTTTGGCCAAGGCCAACGGCGGTATCCATGCCTTTTTGCGCGTCATTGACGGCTGGTAAAACACTGACTAAGCCTTTCAAGCCGCCTGGGACAGCCCAAGTGCAAACGGAAAGTAAAATGTTGACGAGAGAAGTGACAATCGCATTGAACGCACCCCCGATGACCACACCGACGGCGAGCATGAAGGCGTCACCTTTGCTAATGAAAGCTTTGAATTCTTTCCAAAGTTTTCCCTTCTCTTTTTTCTTCTTTTTTGTGTCCATAATTTGAAACCTCCGGGCAACGTAAGGTTATTCTATTCCGGAAAAAATCAAATGGAAGCGCAAAAATCAACAAACATGGAAAAAGAATACAAATAAAGAAAAGAAAACAAAATGCAATAAACCGGTAAAGACAACTTTCTACAAAAAATGGAACATTTTCTCGCGTTTTTCTTTTTTGAAAAATATAAAATTAGCCATTTATCGAATAAATATCAAAAAAATTATACAGCGTATAGTTGATAAATACCTCTGCAACTCGCCCTATGTTTCAAATGAAATTTAGGGTGTTAAATGAAGAAATTGATACCTAAGAAAAGAAAATGAAAATGATCTGCAAAAGATCGTTCCTCTTTTCCTCTCTCTTTTCCGGTTGAAATTCTTTTTTGTGTGCTTAAGATAAACTTGCTAGGCGTAATCGTGGTTGACCCGACAAACGGGATAGCATAACGCTATTTTTCGTTTACCCCTAACCGCTCTCCTAGCAAAGGAGAACCATCAATATGTTAAGAGTTAAAAAAAGAGATGGGTCGATTGTCGATTTCGATCTGAAAAAAATTGAAAGTGCGTTGGAACGCGCTTTTTGCGCAGAACACAAAAATGTTCCTGCGAATATCGTGGAATTATTGGCAATTCGGGTAACCGCTGATTTCAATCCCCAGATCAAAAATGACACTATCGGGGTAGAACAAATTCAAGATTCTGTAGAAACGGTTTTAATTCAATCAGGCTATGCCGATGTGGCTAAATCCTACATGGAGTATCGCCGTTCCCATGCGGATTTGCGTAACTTTAAAAAGACTCAACTAGACTATGCCGCAGTTGTTGACAATTATCTAAAAATCAATGATTGGCGCGTCAAAGAAAATTCGACAGTCACTTATTCTGTCGGTGGTTTGATCCTTTCCAACTCAGGCGCCGTGACTGCCAATTATTGGCTCTCGCAGGTTTACGACAAAGAAATTGCGGATGCCCATCGCAATGCCGATTTGCACCTCCATGATTTATCCATGTTAACTGGCTATTGCGCCGGTTGGTCATTAAAGCAATTGATTCAGCAAGGATTAGGCGGAGTCCCAGGAAAAATCACTTCTGCTCCTGCCAAACACTTAATGACGCTATGCAATCAAATGGTGAATTTTTTAGGCATCATGCAAAACGAATGGGCGGGCGCGCAAGCCTTCTCTTCTTTTGATACCTATCTCGCTCCTTTTGTCAAAACAGACAATCTTACCTATAAAGAAGTGAAACAATGCATTCAATCCTTCATCTATGGAGTGAATACGCCTTCGCGTTGGGGCACTCAAGCGCCTTTCACAAATATCACTTTAGATTGGGTTGTACCAGATGATTTGAAAAACCTTCCAGCGATTGTCGGCGGCCAAGAACAGGATTTTACCTATGGCGAATGCCAAAAAGAGATGGATATGATCAACAAAGCCTTCATCGAAACGATGATTGAAGGCGATGCGAATGGCCGTGGCTTCCAATACCCTATTCCCACTTATTCCATCACGAAAGATTTCGATTGGTCTGATACAGAAAACAACCGTTTGCTTTTCACCATGACGGCAAAATATGGAACCCCTTATTTCTCCAACTATATCAATTCGGACATGAAGCCAAGTGACGTTCGCTCCATGTGTTGCCGTCTTCGGCTGGACTTGCGTGAACTCCGCAAGAAATCTGGCGGCTATTTCGGAAGTGGCGAATCCACTGGTTCGATCGGAGTCGTTACTTTGAATATGCCACGGATTGCTTATTTGGCTACCGATAAAGCAGACTTCTATCAACGTCTCGACCATTTGATGGATGTTGCCGCTAGATCTTTGGATATGAAACGAAAAACCATCAGCAAATTGATGGATGCTGGTCTATATCCTTACACCAAGCATTATCTTGGCAGCTTTAAAAACCACTTCTCTACCATCGGTTTGGTCGGCATGAATGAGGCATGCCTAAATGCCCGTTGGATCCGAGCTGATTTGACGCACCCACAAGCCGATGACTTTACCGTCGAAGTGTTAAATCATATGCGTTCTCGCCTTTCTGATTATCAGGAACGTTATGGCGACCTCTTTAATCTAGAAGCAACTCCCGCTGAATCTACCGCCTACCGTTTGGCAAAACACGACAAAGAACGTTACCCGGATATCATTACTGCTGGAAAGAATGGAGAGACTCCTTATTACACGAATTCTTCCCATTTGCCCGTTGGCTATACCTCAGACATCTTCGAGGCGCTAGATGTGGAAGATCGTTTCCAAACGTTATATACCTCTGGAACCGTTTTCCATGCTTTCTTAGGACAACGCCTCCCCAATTGGGAATCTTGCATGCGTTTGGTGAAAAAGATTGCCGAAAATTATAAGTTGCCTTATTACACCATCTCGCCAACTTATTCCGTCTGCGCAGATCATGGCTATCTTTCTGGCGAAGTTTGGAAATGCCCCGTTTGTGGCAAAGAAACCGAAGTCTATAGCCGTATCACCGGTTATTACCGTCCAGTAAAGAACTGGAACGATGGAAAGCTTCAAGAATTCCGTGATCGTAAGACTTATGATCCTAGCCATTCCGTGTTACATCACCAAGGCCCAGAAGAATGCCATTGTCACGAAACATCTGTACCTCAGACAAAATTGAGCGAACCATTATTATTTACATCTCCCACCTGTCCGAATTGCAAAATGGCAAAAATGATGCTTGACCGTGATCACATCACTTATCAGAACATCGACGCAGCAAGCCATTTAGAAGCAACAAAGGCCTATGGCGTCGTCAGCGCTCCGACTTTGATTGTTCCCCATGGCGATAGTTATGATGTTTATGAAAATGCCTCGCAAATCAAAGGCTATATTGAGAAAATAAAGCATGTCTGTTGATATCTTAATCGTCGGAGGAGGGCCTGCGGCATTAACCGCTGCCCTTTATTCCCTCCGTGGCGGTTACTCAGTAAAATTCATTGAGAAAGAAGCAATTGGCGGGCAAATCGCCGATAGTCCTCGTGTTGAAAATTATCCTACCATTCCTGAGATTTCTGGCTTAGAACTCTCCAATCGTATGTTTGAGCAAGTCACCTCTTTAGGAGCTGATTTCGATATGGACGATGTTCAAAGCATTCAAAAGACGTCAACAGGCTTTTTACTGCACGGCACTTATGGCGAGCATGAAGGACGCACAGTCATTTTGGCAACCGGAGTAAAACATCGTCATTTGGGAATTCTGGGGGAGGATCGATTCCTTGGACACGGTGTTTCTTATTGCGCGGTCTGCGATGGATCGTTTTATGCTCAAAAAGACGTTGTGGTCATTGGCGACGCGAATAGCGCGCTTCAATATGCCTTGTTTTTAGCGAAAACATGTAGCCACGTCGCTTTAATTACTTTGTTTGATCGTTTTTTTGCGGATGCTCCACTCGTTAAAGCACTAGACGAATATCCGAATATCTCGGTTCAGCATAACTTGTCTGCTCAATCGTTTAATGGTGATGCTTTATTAGAATCGATCACCTTTCAAAACACGAAGTCAAAAGAACTTGTCACCGTTCCTTGTGCCGGAGCGTTTGTTGCCATTGGGCAAATCCCCGACAACGATCGCTTTGCAAATCTACTCGATTTAGACCATGGCTATATTGTTACCAACGAAGAAATGGAAACACAAACACCAGGATTATTCGCAGCCGGAGATTGCCGTGCCAAAAAGTGGCGACAAGTCATTACCGCCTGCGGGGATGGAGCGATCGCTTCTTTAAGTGCTCAACGTTATTTATCGGTCATATCCTCGAAGTGAGACTTCGGGGATATATTTTTGTAAAATCGCCTGGAAAACCAGCGCCTTTTGATAAGGAATCATATGCAAGCCATGGGTAATGCAGTCTTCGTTGTCCACGTAACGTTGCAAGAAATAACGTTTCGCGCCCTGCAGATAGAAGCCAATTTCTTCCATGTCTTTTTCAGTATGATATTCCGCGATTAAAGTGGTGCGAAATTCATAATCCACCTCATTCGTCATTAAAAAATGAATGGTTTTTTGGATGGCTTCTAAATTCACATCTAAAGTCCCAGTAATCGCAGGATATTTTTCAAAGGAGTCTTTGATATCCATGGCAACGTAGTCCACTAAACCTTGGTGAACGGCAATCTCCACCACTTCAGGTCGCGTACCATTGGTGTCTAGTTTTACGGCATAGCCCAAATCCTTAATATCTGCGAGTTTATCCAATAAATCCGGCATTAAAGTGGGCTCTCCTCCACTAACGCAAACAGCATCCAATACATTTTTCCGTTTCTTTAAATAAGTTAGGATTTCTTCCCATGGGATTTTAGGAGCGTGGGCAACATCTATAACCAGCGGACCATTATGGCAAAAAGGGCAACGGAAATTGCAACCTGCAGTAAATAAAGTACACGAAATCCGATTGTCAAAATCGAGGAGAGACAGTTTCTCCCAACCAGAAAAATCCATAGCTTAATTATATGTCCTTTCTTTTCTTTTCGGGAGCAATCCTTGATAGAATAGAAGCATGGATCAACAATCGTTATTTTTTGATCAAAATCAAAACGCTCCCTTAGCTGAGAGGCTCCGTCCCCAAACATTAGATGAATTTGTCGGTCAGACTCACCTCTTAGGCGAAGGGAAAGTGTTACGGAAGCTCATTGAAGACGATGAAATCGGCTCTATGATTTTTTGGGGACCGCCGGGAGTGGGAAAAACCACTTTGGCGCGCATCATTGCTAACCGCACCAAAGCCGACTTTATTACCTTTAGTGCAGTCACTTCGGGGATCAAAGAAATCAAAGAGGTGATGGAAAGCGCGGAAAAGAACCGCCGGTATGGAACAAAGACGATTCTTTTTGTTGACGAAATTCATCGATTTAACAAAGCTCAGCAGGACGCTTTCTTGCCCTATGTTGAGAAAGGTTCCATCACTTTAATCGGTGCAACCACCGAAAATCCATCTTTTGAAATCAACAACGCGTTACTTAGTCGTTGCAAAGTATTCGTTTTAAACGCTTTGACGGAAGACGATATCGTTTCTTTGTTACGTCGTGCCATCGTCTCGCCAAAAGGATTCGGCAATGAAAAGATTTTGATTTCGGATGACATCCTTCATGGAATTGCGGTTTTTTCGAATGGCGATGCCCGTAATGCCCTCTCTACTTTAGAAATGCTCATACTAAACGGCGACAAAGAAGGTGACGCGGTAGTTGTCACGCAAGAGGCATTCTCTCAAGTGACATCGAAAAAATCTTTTCTCTATGATCGAAACGGGGAAGAACATTACAACATCATCTCAGCCTTGCATAAATCCATGCGTAATAGCGATCCGGATGCCGCGGTTTATTGGCTGGCCCGTATGCTAGAAGCGGGAGAAGACCCGCTTTATGTCGCAAGACGCATCATTCGTTTTTCTTCTGAGGACGTCGGAATGGCTGATCCTCACGCTTTAGAAATTGCTGTTGCTGCCTATCAGGCCGCTCATGATATCGGAATGCCAGAATGCACCGTCAATCTTACAGAAGCTGTTGTGTATCTTTCTTTAGCACCGAAATCTAACACGATGGAGGTGGCATACAACACCGCCGCAGCTGATGCCAAAAACATGTTAGATGAACCCGTGCCCATGCAAATTCGAAATGCCCCTACTGGCTTAATGAAAGAATTAGGCTATGGCAAAGGATATATTTACGCGCACGATACCAAGGAAAAGGTCGCTGCCATGGAATGTTTGCCACCCTCTTTAGTGGGCAAGAGTTACTATCAGCCAGGCAATCAAGGTTTGGAAGCAAAATATGCCGAGCGACTAAAGGCCATCAAAGAATGGAAAAAGGCCCATGCTGCCCTAGATGACCAAAAGAAGTCGAATTAAAGCAACGGCTCCAAATCGTTCCTTATTTAAACACATAGAATCGGTTTTGAAGAAGAGAAGGACAAATGATTCTTTTGTTTAAGCAACAAAAGCCAAAGATTAATGTTTTTGCTTTGCTAAATAAGCTCGATAAGCTTCTTCTTGCGCATGCGCTTTAAGATAAGCTTTTTGTTGTTTTTCGATATTTTTATGGTTTTCGAAATAATCAATTTGCATGGCGCGACGAGCGCGAATGGTGATTTGTCTCGCTTTAGCTTCGGCTTTTTGTGAGCCTTCCTCTAAAATTCGATAGACGTCCGCCACTTTTTTCTCCCATTCATGTCGTCTAGCGCGAATGGGGGAAAGAACATCATTTAAGACAGCGGCAAGGAATTGCTTGACACGGACATCGCCAATCCCGCCTTTGCGATAAGCGGCTTCCAAGGCAGCAAGATTTGGGAATTCAGGATAAAAGCGTTTAAAGTGATCGTCCGTTGCGAATGCTTCAAGATAAATAAAGACAGGGTTATTCTCCGTGTGGCCAGGGTCTTCCGTGCGAAGATGTGTTTGATCGGTGAACATCGATTTCACTTTTTTGTTCACGGTCATCTCGTCATCAGAAAGATAAATGCAATTTCCTAATGATTTTGACATTTTTGCTTTGCCATCCGTTCCTGGCAAACGACGAGACGCTTCATTTTCCGGCAACATAATCTTCGGCTCAACAAAAACATTCCCATATAAAGAATTGAATTTGTGCGCGATCTCTTGCGCTTGCTCTACCATCGGTTCTTGATCTTCGCCAGCGGGAACAATCGTGGTGCCAAAAGCCAAAATATCCGCAGCTTGAGAGATGGGATAACATTGAAAACCGACAGGGATGGATTCGGAAAAGCCCCGCATCTTGAGTTCGTTTTTAACCGTTGGGTTGCGTTCTAGTCTAGCGACGGTCACTAAATCCATGAAATAACAAGTTAATTCAAAAAGCTCAGGAACGCGGGATTGGACAAAAATCGTCACTTTGTTTGGATCGATTCCGGCGGAAAGATAATCCAAAGCGACCTCTAAAACATTATCGCGAATCTTGGTGACATTCCCAGCGTTATCCGTTAACGCTTGTGTGTCCGCGATCATAATGTACATTTCGTCAAAACCGCCTTGGTTTTGGAGTTCAACGCGTCGGCGTAATGATCCAACATAGTGGCCAATATGCAATCTGCCCGTTGGCCGATCCCCCGTTAACATCACTTGTGGGATTTTTTCTTCTTCATTTTCCATATTCAAAACCTATTGTCCATTTATGATTCTAACACTTCTTGTTTTCTTCCTCGAGGAAAGGAAGCAAAACCTGATAATTCCGAATTAACTCTGATAAAGAACAAGAGGCGTTAGCGGCACTAGGAGAAGGCAAAACGATGTCGTCGTTTCCGATATATTTCCGATAAATGGAGTGCGCTTTCTTTCCGGTGGTGAAAACGGGAAGAAAATGTTCTTTTTGAATTTTCTCAATCGTATTCTTTGCTGCGACAACATG
>CADAUN010000010.1:0-16179 GCA_902791085.1 uncultured Erysipelotrichaceae bacterium
GTCCTTCCAGATATTTATCGAAACGAGTTGACCTGCGAATACATGTATACGCAAAACGATGCCCAAATCAATTTGACGGCAGCGCGTAATGTAGAATACATCTCCCTCGCTTCCAACGCTCAATATTCCGATGCCGTCTCCAAATTGATGCAACAATATTGCCGTTTGGTGATTAACGAAGGAAAGATGGAGCAATATCCGTTCTCCTTCTTAAGCAGCTTATACAAGGGCGCTGACGACACTTACAACGATCCTGCTGGAACGAGCGATGACGCTAAGATGGCAAAGCAAATTTATGATGCTGCCGGCTGGACGTCACGCACCATCACGGTAGGTAGCCAAACCATTAATTATTACCGCGAATCTTCTTTCGGAACCATCTGCGAAAAATATGCGACCTTGTTAGGCAATACTTCTCGTGACGATTCCAATTGGTCTTCTAACTATAACGACTTCACCTCCAACGGTGCCTATGGCAAAGAGACTGGCTTCTATATCAAACGGCAAAGCTTATTGGCCGAGGGCCATGTGACTGAAGGCTGGTATACTCCTGGCGGATTAAGTGCTCTTCCTTCTTCTTTGAACTCCCGGATTTTTAAAGCCGGTGTCGCCAACGAAGTAGACGATGCGGAAATGATCAAAAACGATGAAGTCGGTAATTTTGGCCGCTACATCAAAGGTTCTTACTTCTTGACTCCTGCTTCTTATGCTGATTCGGATAAGTATCCTTATCTCGTCAAAGATGGGAGCAACTTCTTCTTGGTCCATGTCAAAGAAGCTACCCGCGCCTCAAAATTCACTTCATCAACCTCTGAAACCGAGTTCCGTTACGACACTCGTGCCGCATTAGAAGGCGAAAGAATCTCGCGCAAAGTCGCCTATTCTCTTTCTTCTATCGACACTTGGAAATCGGATGCGAAGAAATATTACGTAGGTCAAATGGCTGTCATGTATCATGATGACTATGTCTACGAATACTTCAAATCTCAATTCCCCGACCTCTTTGATTAAGAAAAGGTCCTATAATAAAGGAGCAGCGAACACTGCTCCTTTTCTTGTTTGTTATGGAAGGAGAACCCTGATGAAAGAAAAAGATGTTTTTTGCCGTATTATTGCGGGAGAAATTCCCTCTACCAAAGTCTATGAAGACGATGATGTCCTCGCGATTCTAGACATCTCTCAAACCACAAGAGGCCACACCCTTGTCATGCCTAAAAAGCATTATGACAACTTTTTAAGCTGCCCCAAAGAATTGATGCATAAAGTTTACGACGTCGCACAGCGAATCGGCCAAGCTGAAATGCTTGTGCTTGGGGCGAAAGGAGTCAATATTTTAACGAATATTGGCCCCGAAGCAGGACAATCTGTTCCTCACTTTCATGTCCACGTCATTCCACGCTACGTCATTACCGATCCCGGCTTCCAAATCACAATGAAAGCACAAGATACTTCTAGCATCGATTTGCCACGTTTAGCGCAATCCATTTCCGATAAGATGGAAAAATAAATTAAGGCAAAGAATAAGGCCGTCACCGATTTGTTCCCGATTCCTGCTTTTCAGGAATAAAGGCACATTTCGTAGGAGACGGCTTTTTTTCATTTCCCTTCGGACGAATTGGGGTTTTGATCGTATTTTGGGACGTAAAGAGAACGATTATCCAACGCAAAAACACGATCGGTCCATTCTCCAGGCATAATGCCTTCTTCTGCCTTATCAACGATGTTCATCTTCGCGTCAAAATCGTCAATGGCAGCCAAAACAATGGCTTCCAGTGTAAGAGGAGGAATCGGCGAACCGAATTCCGGTTTGGTGTGGTGGGACAATATCATATGTTCCAATAACACCGGCGTCTCTGAAGTAATATTTAAAGTTTTGGCAGCCACCCGAATTTCTCCTGCCATAATCGAAATATGGCCAAGCAGTTTTCCTTCGTCGGTATAACGAGTGGCAACAGGGCCAGAAAGCTCTATGACCTTTCCTAAATCATGAAGCAAAGCGCCAGCGACAACATAATCGCGATTCACATTCGGATAAAGATCGCAGATTTTCTGCGCTAAACGCGCCATGCAAACAGAGTGATAAAGCAATCCAGAAGCGAAATTGTGATGATTTCGCACCGCAGCTGGATAGGTTAAATAGGCCGATTTATGTTGATTTAAGAGATATTTGGTTAATGTCTTTAAATCACTGTCATGCAAAGCATCAATATCCGCGCGAAGCTCATCTTCTAGCACTTTTTCTGGAACGGGGGAAGACGGAACAAATCGGGTCACATCAATTTGATCAAGAGACAAAGGCTCTGCCTCATATACCTTGATTTGCAAATGGCCGCGATAATCCAAAGCGGCGCCACTTAAAGCGACCACATTGCCTGCTTGGAACGTGGTTTCGTCTCCTTCTGCCAAATCCCATTTTTTCGCTTCCATTGTGCCTGTCGCATCTTGCAGGGTCAAATTGAGATAAGTTCTTCCTTGATTGGTAATGCCTTTTGTGGCAGCCACAATCAAAAATTGAGATTCGAATTCCGTCCCATCGGTCAAATCTTTAATGGCTAACATTTTTCTTCCTCCCAGCGTTCTTCTATCATTTCCATTTTATAGCCTTTTCGGTATAAGCCGTCGAATAAATGCTTCTTTAGTTCGCCTTTTTGATATCGTCTGGCATAACGTTGATATAATGTCACAAAATCGCGTTCGAAATTCTGTTTGGCTGCTTCGTGATCTTCGTGATAATTCGCACACGCTTTGCGCGCAAGCGAAGGAGAGAAACCACGACGCAATAAGGCCTGATAGGCTTTTTCTTTCTTTTTGGATAAAGGGTAACGTGCGAAGCGTTTTTCTAACGAAGCGGCGCATTGCGTCGCCTTTTCTTCTTCGTTAGGAAAAGACAAGTCAGCCAAAATGGCAGAATCAACGTGTTTATTCTCTCTTAATTCATAAAGAATGCGTTCCCTGCTATACCCTTCGGCACTTTTGCGTTCGGCGTAATCTTCCGCATAAGAGCAATCGTCCAAAAAACCATTTTTCTTTAAACGAGCAAAAATTTCTTTCGGATTTTCATCTTCTTTTGCTTTTGCTTTGATCTTTTCCCAGATTTCAAATGAACTGCGGCTATTTCCAAGGGACAGTTTTAAGGCGTATTGATAAAGCTTTTCTTCACGCGATTCACGCTCCAATTGACGAAATTCAAACGCGGAGAGAGACTTGCCAACGTAGAGATAATAGTCCGTGAAACGGTCTTCGCTTAGAAGAACTTTCTCTAATTCAAAGCAAACTTCATATTGCTTCTTTTTTGCAAGATAACGAAGAGAAGATATGGTTCGATTACCAGTTTCGTTTGATGGCACGTTCATACACCCCCTTCACCCGTTCATAGAATTTTTCTAAGGAATATTCAGAAAGACCAGCAATGGCCGCCTTTTTGATTTTCTCTTTTTCCTCCGACGACAAATCAATGACTTTCTTTAATTTCTCCGCCATATCGGTTTCATCAATAAAGAAAAATCCATTCTTTCCATCATGAATCGTTCCTAGCAACGTGTCATCGTAACGAGCCATTAGCAAAACGCTGGATGCCATGGCTTCCATGAAAGTCAGCCCTTGGGTTTCCGTGATGGAGGCAGAAACAAACAAATCCCCTATTTGATAATAGTAGGGAGTGTCGCTTGGTGGGACAGGGCCAAAGAAAATAACGTGAGATTCGATTCCTAGCTCTGCTGTTAATTTCTTTAATTCGGGCAACGCAGGCCCACCGCCGACAACGGCAAACACCGTATGAATAGAGGGATTGCTGGCTAAATATTTAGCGTATCCTTTTAAGCAGATATCAATCGATTTTTCCTTGGCCACACGGCCCAAAGAAAGAATGACAAACGTGTCCTCGCTAATGCCATGTTCCTTTCGAATCGCTGCCACGCGTGCAGCATCCACATTTTCCTTTGCGAATTTGGAAAAATCGATGCCTGTCGGAATGACATTAATATAAGCGTTAACACCAATGGAACGCATATATTCTTTGATTTTAATAGAAGGCGTAATGAATTCTTTGGCTTCCCCCGATTTATAACGGACGTAAGAGCGAACTACCCCTTTGGCTGCGCGATCAAAATACCCAGCAGTCGCATAATAGGTATAGTCCTCTAAGGAAGTGTGAAAAGTATAGACCACGGGGATACCAAGTTGTTTCGCGACCAAAAATCCAAATTGACCAATGCCGGCATCCGTTTGAATATGCACCACATCAGGGCGAAACTGACGAATGATTTTCATGCCACCAGGAGAATATAGGCCAGCAATGCGATAATCATAAATTCGCATCTTAAACCCCGGAATCCGTAACACATCCCCTTCTAAATTCAGTTCGTGACCATAAGGGTTTGTGGTGCAAACCATAATGGATTCGTTATGGTCCTTAAATGTCTTATAAAGATTCCCTGCCGAGGTGGCTACCCCATTAATTTCTGGTGGGAACGTATCCGAAAAAATAACGGGTCTCATTTTTTCTTCCTCTTGTTTGGCAAATCTGTAACGATATAATCATCCCCAGTTTCAAGTCCAAAATTATCGACTTTAACATCGTTTAATAACCGTTTTCGAACCGCAGCGCGCGACAATTGTCTAGTTTCAAACATCGTATCTGCCGAATGTTTTCGTTCCGCATAGGTTTCCAATTGAAGGTTCACAAAAGTTTGGCGATTCGCATAAGAGAAAGTTTCTCGTGGACGAGAATGATAGGTCGCCGCTACTAAGCCAGAGCAAATTAATACCAAATGGTAAGTGGCAATACGCCAAAGAATTTGGGCGGCCATGATATTGGCTTGCGCGGATCGCGTAACGGTCAACGATCCCTGAATGACTTGCGTGGTCTCTACATAGAAGCCGGAGAACATGGCATTAAAGAAAAGCTCAGAAACACCAGCGCTTCCTGGCAAAGGAATAAGACCCGTAATCATTTGATGAAAGGAACTGCGGAAAGTGCAATCAAAAAACATTTTGATGGAAAAACTCTCATTGGTTCCAAAAGCGCCTAAAGCAAGGCCAGAGAAATAAGGAATAGAGAAGCGAAGAATCAAGACAAGTAACAAACAAATATAGATAAATATCGTCACCGGAACATTGGATTGCAAGCGGCGTAATTCAATTTTGAAGTTTTCCACTTGCACCCGTAAATTTTCTCGGGTTTTATCCGGATTTTTTAAGAGATGAATCTTGCCTAGGAATCCGACGGCATAATGCATAACAAAGTTATGGAAATGATGAGAATAACTCATTAACAAAAGCATTAAAATCACGCCGATATTAAGGCCAAATCCAAGGATGATTAAAGGCGTTAAAGTGACGGTTCCATCCCATCCAAAAAACGAAAAATTAGGGACTTGGAAGGAACGGATTGACGCGATGGTTTGCCATTCAAACAAAATGGCAACCACATCAAAAGAAATCAACGCCATTTGGTAAATAATAAACCACATCACCATGATAGAGGCGGCATTAGAAACTTCAATGCCTTGCTTTTTTAAGGTATATACCTGCATGACTTGACCACCGCTCGCCCCTGGAGTTACGTTGTTATAAAAAGCGCCTATCATGGCATTTGCCAATCCTTGATGAAAATAATAACGTCGTGTATAAAGACGGCAAAAAACCACCAAAACCAGAGCCTCTAAAAAATAACTCGCCAACATGACTAGAAAAATGACAAGTAGCCATAACGGGTCGCTGTTGGCTAAAGCATCCCAAATGGTACGGAAGCCTAAAATAATGTCACCTTCACCTGCGCTATAAAGAGAGAGCAACAAAGTGCAGACGGTTAAAACGATAACCAAAAGGAAAGAAATCAAATAAGATTTCTTCTTGTTTTTCTTTTTGTTAGAGGTTTCTTTCAACACCTGTTTGGCCATAAGGAAAAATCGTTTCGCTTGAAACTAAAATTAATTGTAACAAAACTTCACGGATGAGGCGTATTCTTTTCCCAAAACTATGACAAAAGGAAATCGATGTCTTCCTCTGTCAAAGACGAAAGGGCGCCGGGTTTTTGATCGATGACATCATGATAGAGCTTTTCTTTCTCTTGTTGTAATGCCACCACTTTTTCTTCGATAGAGTCGTGACAAATCAATTTTAAAACCGTAACAGGATGCGTTTGGCCAATTCGATAGGCACGATCTGTCGCTTGGCTTTCTGCTGCCCAATTCCACCAAGGATCAAGATGGATCACAAAATCAGCGCCAGGGAGGTTTAAACCAGTTCCTCCTGCCTTTAATGAGACCAACATGACCATCACATCGTCTGAGGTATTGAAGGCATTCGCCATCGCTAGGCGATCTTTCGCCGCTGTTTTTCCTTGTAAGTTGTAACAGGCAACACCATGAAGAGAAAGCTGTTTCTCTAAATCGTCTAGCACTTTGGTAAAAGAAGAGAAAATCAATACTTTGTGTCCTGAAGGAAGTAAGGAATCAAGCAATGTTTTAACATAAGAAAATTTTGTTGATTCCTCGTCAAACCCATCATAAAAAGCACCCGGATCGACACAAATCTCCCGCAAAGAAGTGAGAATCGGCAACAAAGAAAATTTTTTAAAACGATCGTGATTTGCTGGGTCGCTTTTATCTTTAAGCCGCTGAAATTCATTACGCGCTTTCGTTATGGTGGCGCAATATAAAGCGTGCGCTGCCTCGCCCATTCGTAATGTCACTACTTCTATGCTCTTAGGCGGTAATTCTTTTAATACTTCTTCTTTGGTGCGGCGGAGTAAAAATGGCGTTACACGCTTTTTTAAAGAGGCACGGGCCTCGATTTGATTTCCCGCCAATAAATAACGCGTTTTAAAAATGGGGAATGAACCTAAATAGTTCGGCATTAATAAATCGAAAATCCCCCATAAATCCGCCATGGAATTTTCAATCGGGGTTCCCGTTAAAGCAAAACGAGAAACCGCGCGAATATGGCGTAACGCCCGAGAACGTTTGGCCAAATCGTTCTTAATGCTCTGCGCTTCATCGGCGAATAAAACGGCAAATTCTTTTTTGGCGTATTCCGTCACGTCATTTCGCAAAGAATCGTAAGAGGCGATATAAGTCGCTTTTGGGCTTTCTCCAATCGAACGAATGAGAGAAAGTCGTTTTTCTTTATTTCCGTCAATTACATAGACTGGCAAAGATGGCGCCCAATGATGGAATTCATTTTCCCAATTATATAAAACAGATTTAGGGGCAACGACAAGACGAGGTTTTTCGTCCGACAATGTGGAAAGGAAAGCAATGGCTTCTAAGGTTTTCCCTAACCCCATGTCATCCGCCAAAATCCCTCCGAGCCCATAACGATGCAAAGTGCTTAGCCATTGCACACCGACACGTTGATAGGGTCTTAATAAGGAGTCAAAATGAGAAGGGAGATTAAGCGGCGCGTTGGCAAAAGATTGGATCGCATGAATCGCGTCATGTAACGAAGCATCGCTTTCCCAAGCAATTGGGCCTTTGCCATATTCCGCATCAAGACGCAATGCCTCCGCCATAGTCAAATGGTCTTTTTCCCAATTCTTTCCCAGCTTTTCGTGTGTCGATAAAGCGGATAGCTCTGCCACCACTGGGTCTTGTACCAAAATGATGTTGCCGGAGAGCAAAACAAATTTCTTTTTCTTTCGATAAGCGGTTAAAATTTGCTCCCATTCGGCGATGGTATAAGGCGACTTCTTCATCCGTAGCGTAAGCCAATCTTCATGATGAATCAGCGATAGGCTAATGCTAGGAACCGAAGCGACTTTCGTCTGCGATAAAGCAGGCGAAAGCATCACGCGAACAAAACGTTTTAATTCCGTCAAATCGCTTTGCAAGAATTGCAATACTTTTTCTTGATTGGTTTCTTCCCCTTCTTCTTTTGCGCCATATCGGAGTAACAAAGCATCATAATGTGTTAATTGATTCGCATAGGAAACATGTGAGGCTAATTCGCTTCGCTCCCAAAGACGGCCAAATAAGGAATATTCGCTGCGATAGAAAAGCGTGCCTTCGCTAGATAAATCAACATAAAGGGTGATTTTTAATTTCTCTTTGCCATCGTCTTTTGCATCCAAAGAGAAAGAACGTGGTGCCCTTTGGGAGATTAAATCGGTAACGAAGGCCATGTCTTGATCCGGATGTTCCAAGGCAAAACGAAATAATTTACGTGAAGTGCCATTGAAAAAGACATAACGAAGAATCACGTTCGAAGAATCGTCCATTAACAATAAAGCACTCTTCCCAACACGATATGTTGCGTGCTTTAAAGCGGATAATTCAGGAACAAAAGACAAATGACCGGCTTCGTCATAACGATATCCTGCCTTCTTTTCTTCTTCACTGACATAATAGGAATTTCCATCGAACGTCACACTTTTTCCATGAAGAATACGCAATAACGCCGCGAAAGGATCGTTTTCTAACGTTAAACTTTGCGTGCCTAACCCTTCTTCTGCCAAGAAAAAAGGCTGTAAGAAAAAGAGGGCAGTTTGATCTTCGTTCGAAAAATATTGATGCTTCAAGGAATAAGGCTGAAGGCGATAAACATAAGTCCCTTCTTCTTGATAAGATTCAAAGAAAGAAGATAACGAAGAAATAGGTACTTTTCTTTTTCCTTCTTCCCATAATTCAAAAGACAGCGCGACTTCTTTGGAAGAAAGAGTTTGAAAACGAAAATGCAAAGACCACCCTTTTTCGGGAGCAAGTGCCTTCTTTTCGTCTTTAGCAGAGAATAAAGCCAAGAAATCACTTCGTGCTTTGGCTCTTTTAAGCAGTTCTTCTTCGGGCAATGCCTTGGTATTTTGCAAAGCAGAGGCAATGGGAGAATATATCTTTTCTAACCTTTTTGGAGCGTGAAGCGCCCACTCGTTTTCTCGTTCCGAAAGAAAGACATAAAGCGCTTGGGCAGCAAGAGGAAGCGGACCATAAGGAGGTTCCACAGGCAATCCATTGGCTAAAACGGCTAAGCGAATATAAGAATTCTCATCATGGTGGTCAGGTTCATGCAAAAACGCTTCATAGACAATTTGCTCTTGATCTAACGCATAAGAATAAACGATGTCATACTGTTTATCCTCTAACCGTGACAATATCGCATCCACTCCTTCATGTTGCAAAAAGGAGGACACGAATGCTTTTCCTTTATCTCCCGCTCTAGTCAGAAACATGATTATCCTCCAGATAAGGAAAACGCCCTGTTTCTACAAAACGATTCTCGTGTTCCAATAGCCAAAGCCATATGGCTTTTTCTGGACCATTTGCCGCATCTTCTTGAAGAAGAGGCAAAGACAAATAATAAGACACTTGAGGATCGTGACAATCCGCTAAAAATAACAAGGCATCAAAATAGGAAAGATCGCGTCGCTTTTTCGCCAGTTCGTTAGAGATAAAATTCTCTGCTGCGATTTGAAGTTGCTCTTTGGTTTTGTGATCATGAAAGAAAGAACGAGCTTCATAAATCTCATCCCAACGATATGTCTTTGTTTTAAGACGCGAGGATAAACGCGGGTAATAACGTTCACCATCGAAAAGCATGACGGTAGAAACATAGCTTTTCCCGGATAAAAAAGGAGAGATTCTTATTGCCACTGGTGCAAAATCTTCTTCTCCATAAAAGGAACGAAGGCGCAAATAATCGCCAAGGCGATCGGTTTGTTTAAATAGATTTTCTGCCAATTCTCTCGCATCTAACACCAGGCCCACGGAGCGAAGATAGCGAAAATCTTCGTCACGAATTTGCTCATAATAACCATTCGTTAAAGAAAGACGCAACAAGGCAAGAACTTTTTCTGGTTGCTCATGGAGTTGATATTCTTTTTTGGCATTATCTATGGCGTTAGATGGGATTTCATGCGGCCTTTGCTTCGCCAGTAAAAGGACAAAAGCAGGTAGCATCGTTGGCGGGATATCGCGATGACGGAGCGAAGACAAGGAAGCTTCATTCAAAGCATTGTCGTTTTCACACAAGAAACGCTGGGCAACAACAGTAAACTGCGACGATCCTAATAAGGCAGCAATCATGCGATCGTGCGCTGGAATTTCTTGACGGAGCGAACGATCCCAAAAGGTCATCCAGTCATATTTTTGTTCTTCGCTTGCCTTCATATGGGCCAAAAAACGCGAAAATAATTCCTCAAAAACGCTAGGTTCTTTGCTAAACGAACCTTCTCGAAAGAACGCCAAAAAATAATCTTTCACACACAAAGAAACGATTTCGGGAGAACAAAGAGGCAACATCCCTGCATAAGAAAACGCCAGCGAAGAAAAAGCTGCAATGTCCTTCTCTTTAACCGCTTCGTGAAGCCGTTGCTTTAAACCATCCAAACTAGTCATAATGCTATCTTCGACATTCTTTGGCAAAGCATCTAAGGCATAACAAAGAGCAACTTCGTGTTTGCAATGATGCGGAAAAGGACAATTGCAAGAAGCAGCAATCAATCGTTTATCCTGATCGAATTCTAAAGTTACCAAATATGGTTTGCTTCCGTTGACATAAGCCCAAAAGCGGTTGCCGTTTTGCTGAATTTTTCCTACTTTTCCTTCTTGAAAGTAACGTTTTCCGCGTGTGAGAATGGCTTCGTCCCAAGAAGATAGGTTTTCACGATAATTTTTCACTTTAATATCATAGCAAATGCGGAAAGGACAGGGTGAAGATTCTCCTGCATAAACTAGGGATGGTGTTTTTATCAAAAACGAAAATTACAGCGAGAACCCTTCCTTTTCGTACATGACTTTTCCGCCAACGATGGTGGCGAAAACATCAAAATTTTGATTCAGCACGACAAAATCGCCTTTGTGGCCTTTAGCCAGGGAGCCAATGCGATCATCAAAGCCAAGATTCTTGGCTGGATTTAACGTGGCTAAATTAATTAAATCCGCAAAAGAATATCCTTTCGCAACTTTGGAAACATTTTGCAAGGCAACGTTGATTTTTAAAATAGAACCAGCGATGGTGCCGTCAGCCAAACGGGCCACGCCATCATAAATATAGACGTCCTGCCCACCTAAAGCATATTTTCCAGGCTTTAAATATTTGCCTTCGGTAGAATCGCTGATTAAGACGATGTCCTCCTTCTTTTTGGCTTTAAAAGCTAAGGCAAAAGCGTCGGGAACAGAATGAATGGTGTCACAGATAATTTCCGTTTTGACACCGTCTAGCAACAAAGCCATGCCAACAATTCCCGGCTCACGATGATGGAAACCGCGTTGGGCGTTGAAAAGGTGAGTCACACAATGCAAGCCACCTTGTACCGCTTCTTTGAATAAGGCTGCAGTACAATCGCTATGTCCCATAGAGGCAGTAATATGATGCTCCACTAAATAAGCAAGCAATTCCTTGCCCCCTTCTTCGTATGCCAACGTCACCTCGTTGATGTGACCCTCGGCGTCCGATAGCAAAGATTCAAATGTAGCCACATTTGGACGAAGGATAAAAGCAGGGTCTTGTGCACCAGGATGTTTTGGAGAAATGAAAGGTCCTTCTAAGTGGGCTCCAATTACCCGAGCGCCTGGATGCTCTTCTTTCATATAAGAAGCAATGTTGCGAAGCGCGGCTTCGATGGAAGGCAATCCCATGGTCATCGTGGTGGCATTCCAAGAAGTTACGCCTTCTTGCGGCAAGGCCAAAGAAATGCCTTGCAGCGATTCGATTTTGGCATCCATCGTGTCAAATCCATTCGCTCCATGAATATGTTCATCAATAAAGCCAGGAGCAACAAATAGTCCTTCTGGCAAGGTGATGCCGTCCTTTGGTGCTTCAAAAGAAGCGATAGAGTCGCCTTTTAAAGACAACGAGCCTTTTTTCACGCCGTCAGGAAAAACCAACGACACATTTTGAAAACCAGTAATTGATTTCATCTTTTTCTCCTTTTAGCCTTCTTAGATATGAACCGGTAACATCGTGGCCCCAATCGCACCAGCAAGATTGCCATAATGGGCAAAACGATAGGGATACGGGCAATCTTTTAAACAAGATTCGATCACATCTTTGCCATTCATGATTCCTCCCCCTAGCAGAATAACATCGGGGGCAAATTCCTTTTCAATCATAGCAAAAAGCGCTTGTAAGCGAGAAGAAAACCGGTGAAAAACCTCATCCGCTTTGGCTTCCCCTTTGCGATAACGACGAAAGAGTTCTAGCGTAAAAATGGCTTTGCCATAAGTGTTTTTGGCGTCCTTCTTTAAAGCGGTAGCGGAAAGAACATCTTCAATGGTCGCATGATCTTCTGGATGAAATTTTCGATTTCCCCATGCATAACGCGGGTCTTTTATCAAACGACCATCCATGAAATTTGCGCAGCCTAAGCCTGTACCAAAAGTCAACATGGTGATTTTTGCGTGCTTTGGCAAAAGGCTTGCTTCTGCAAGCAAAGCCCCCACGGCATCATTTTCAATATAAACCGGAACGCGATAACGCTTTTCTAAGAGCGACTTTAATGGCGCATTCGTCCAGCCTGGCAAATTGACGGCATAGGTGACGACGCCTTTGTCGACATCTACATCACCGGTGGTAACGACCCCGATTTTCATCACCTGGGGGTGCCACAATGAATCAATGACTCTCGTTAAAGAGCCATAAGATTCTTCAAATTGTGTTTGACCAAAAGTACGGCCAGCATTTTCCATTAGTACTTGCCCGTTAGAAAGCAAGACACCTTTGATGGTGGATGCTCCAACGTCAATCCCAATGGCAAAACTCATATTGACTATCCTTCGATAGAAAGAATATTACCAATTGCGGTTGCTTCTGATGGGCCAGTATGAACCGGCAGTTCTGCCACTCGAGAAGTCAATTCATTCAAGAAACGGTTTTTAGAACCGCCACCAAAGACACATAAGGCAGAAAAGTTTTTCCCTGTCATTGTCTCTAATTTACGGATGGCATCCCGATAGCAAAGAGAAAGAGAATGATAAATCGCATAATAACGTTCCCCAAAGGTCTTTGGAGCAACGCCACCGTTTTCAACAATCAAGGCATCAACCATTTCTTTCATGCTTTCAGGATTCATCAAACGGCCTTCAAGAACATTCAACGTTCCTTCAAAGGATTGCGAAGCTTCTGCTTCTTTGACGACCGTTAAAATGTCTGGCTGTTCGGGATCCTCTTTCATCAAACGATTGATCAGCCACATACCTGTGATATTTTCTAAGAAACGAACTTCGTGACGGTGTGACCATTCATTCGTTAAGCCAAGACGATAAGATTCTTCGGTAATGATTGGTTCTTTTAAGACGACGCCAAGCAACGACCAAGTGCCACTAGAAAGCAAAGCGTCCCCTTCTTTCGCTCCAGAGCCAAAGAAAGCGGCGGCTGTGTCATGTTCTAAAGCGGCATAAACGTCAGCATCAAATCCAACTTCTTTTGCCACCTCTGGCAAAAAGGAACCGATTTTATTTCCCGCTTCGATGGGAGAGGGGAAGAAATTCGAATCAATGCCTAATGCATCCATAATTTCAGGCACAAAACGATAGGTTCTAGCGTCCATTAAAGCAGATGTCGAGAGAATCGAAAGCTCATTTTGCTTCTTGCCAGTCAAGAGATAGGCAAGATAGCTCGGAAGCATGATGGCTTGCGTGGCTTTTGCTAATTTTCCACTGTCTTTATCAGCCGCCAGTTGATAAACCGTATCAAAGGCGTGTGGTTGGATGCCAGTTAATTGATAAATGCGTTCCGGGGAAAGAAAGGATTCATGAAAAGGGGATGTTCTAATGTCGCGATAACTGCGGACGTGCCCAACCAATTGGTCATGCTGATCCAATAAGGCATAATCGACACCAAACGTATCGATACCAATACGAGAAGGGATTTTACCAAGTGCTTTCGCTTTTTTTAGACCTGTCAGCACTTCTTCGAATAATTTTTGAACGTCCCAATAGCAATGTTCATCCTCTTCTTGCACGAGCGGTGTGGAAAAACGGTAAATCTCTTCGATTTCCAATTCCCCCGCTTCGTTTCGGTGAGCCAAGATGTGGCGGCCAGAGGTGGCCCCCACATCAACGGCAAGATAATATTTTGTCATTCTGGTTTCCGATCCAAGAATTGCCAGGCGCATTGTTTTTCTAAGCCAAAGCGATGCACCAGTTGCACCAATTCGTCATTTGAAATGGTGTAAAGTTCTTTTTTACCTTGGCAAGCAAGCCAAATCTGCGCGGATTTTTCAATGGTTTCAATAAGCCCAAAAGCCTCATCTAAATCATCACCGGCACCATAAATGCCATGAAGCCCCCAAATCACGCAGCGATATTGTTCCATTTTCTTAGCGGTGGCAACGCCAATCTCATTGGTTCCGCAAAGCATCCACGGAAGCACACCAACGCCCTCTGGATAGACAACGATGCATTCGGTCATCGCCCGCCACAAAGCAAGTGTGAATTCCTTGTCATCCGCTTTCATCAAATGGCTCATGATGAGTAAGTTGGTCGGATGGCTATGCATGATAACGTGGTTTTGTGGATGAACTTTTAAACGCGTCGCATGGCACATCAAATGAGCATAAATCTCAGAAGTGAATTGGCCATTGGGCTCAAATCCCCAAATGACATGGGCGACTTTGCCATCTTCTGAAATGCGAATGACGCCGATATTGTGTTCTGGATCAGCTTTGGTATTGCGGAAATAACGTCCTGTTCCTGTGAAGAAAAAGACACGATCACGCACAATAGGATCTGCCACCAATGGAAGCGGAATGTCACGGATATATTGACGCCCGCCATCAAGATATTTTTCGATTTCGTCAGGATCGACAAGAACGGAAATATTGCCTCCATTCCGTTCATCCCAGCCCAAGCGGTACATATTATCGATGATATTCAAGTACTGCTTCATTTTTGGGCATTCTAAGATTTGACTAGACATAGTTTCTCCTTCGGTAGATTTCTTACCACCATTATTGTTGAAGAGCGCACCCTGTTTGTCAAAAGGTAGAGGCCAAATGGAATGATAGTCGCTCAACTTGCACGATTTGAGCAAGCCAAAAGAAAGAAACCGCCATCTAACAAAGTAAGAATGCCATCTTCCGCTGAAATGGCTTCAAGAAAAACCAAACGATCTAAAACGGTTTTTCGCTCCGCCTTGGAAAGAGATTTCAAGGTAGGATAACGTCCGGAAAACATTTTCCATTGGAGATAGTCATTTTCGTCCGTCAAAGGATTTCGACTCACAAGAGTCAACAATTCACGTTCTTGTCGAGACAAAAATTTCCGAGCAGGAATCGGTTTTTCCGAAAAAGAACGCCGCCATTTCTCCCAATCCGTTCGACGTTTTATATAAGACAAAAAAGCCATCCAAAAACGGGCGTAAGAATATTGGCTAAAACGGGGATAGAAAGCGAGACTTTCCTTTTTAGGAAAATCGCCAAGCCAAAAGAGATAATAAAAATAAGGATTAACGTTTAAAAGACTGGACAAAGGAGATTGATGCAAAGCTATTTTCTGCCAGCAAATCTCAAATTGGGTTTGTGGTTCTTCTTTGCCCCAAAAGCAAAGCATCGTATGAACGCTCAAACGATCGATTGGATTTTCGATTTCCTTTAAGGTTTGCCCCAAGGCAATCGCCTCTTCTTCTTTTCCATCTTCAACTAGGCGATAAAAGCAAAGCAATGCCGCGAGAGAGGAATAAGGAGAAGGAAGAGTGACTATGGCACGTCTAAGCGTTTCAATTCCCCGCGCTTTTCTAGGATTTCGATAAGCCAAAAGCAAGGTAATCCAAGGATTATTCCGCTGACTTTTTTGCTGTTTCTTTAACTCTGCTTCCGTTAACGAACTCAACAAATTCGGTTCCATGCCGTTTCTCCTAAGTCAAGTTTTCCGATGGGAAAACCAAAAGAAGAAAGAGCAGCATGAATTCCACTCTATCCACACCACTCTTTCTGCTTTTACCTTAGAATAAACGCCAAGAAATACAAATATATATTTTTATATAAAATATCGTTTTTAAGATATTTTTAATAAAATTGTAAAACTACTTATACTCCTTTATTTTAGTTTAAAAATCTTTTGATTATGGCATAAACAAATTTTCTTTTATTAGATGGGTAAATCGCTTTTCACGAAAACTTTATTAAAGTATCAATAATAGATATCAATATTAAATCATTCTCTTTTTCATTTTTAAGAGTTATTACAATTCGGTTTTTTCTCTTTTATTATTTTTACCGACATACCGAGACAAAAAGAAAACGGCGGT
>CADAUN010000010.1:16195-19150 GCA_902791085.1 uncultured Erysipelotrichaceae bacterium
GTTTTACATCAAAGAACGATAAATCGCGATGACTTCTTCTTTGGAGGTCTCACGCGGATTGCCAGGGAAGCAAGCATCATTGATGACTTGATCCGCCAACATATCCAAATCTTCTTCTTTGACAATGCCTTTGAGATTCGCAGGGATTCCCACGGCCAAAGAGAGATTTTGGACAGCATCGACTGCTGCTTTGCGATATTCTTCTTGGCTCATCTTGTCAACATCTTTGACGCCCATAACGCGAGCGATTTCGCGATACTTCTCGCCGGTGGCAGGAGCGTTCCAAGCCATGACGGTTGGAAGCAAAATCGAGCAAGCGACACCGTGCGGCGTATCATAAACCGCAGAAAGCGGGTGGGCCATCGAGTGAACGAGTCCAAGACCAACATTCGAGAATCCCATGCCAGCGACATATTGGCCAAGTGCCATTTCTTCGCGGCCTTTCATATCTCCGTTATAAGAGGCAACAATGTTATGGGAGATGATGCGGATGGCTTCGATATGGAACATATCCGATAATTCCCAAGCGCCTTTGGTGATATAGCCTTCAATCGCATGGGTTAAGGCATCCATACCGGTAGAGGCAATCAATTTCTTAGGCATAGTAGCCATCATCTTAGGATCGACAACGGCGATGATCGGCATATCATGAGGATCGACACAAACAAATTTACGATGCTTTTCCACATCGGTGATGACGTAATTGATAGTCACTTCTGCTGCTGTGCCGGCAGTTGTCGGAACGGCAATGATAGGAGTCGATGGATTCTTCGTTGGGGCAACGCCTTCCAAAGAACGAACATCCGCAAACTCGGGGTTGGTATTGATGATACCGATGGCTTTGGAAGTATCCATGGAAGAGCCACCACCGATGGCGATGATGTAGTCAGCGCCCATTTTTTGAAATGCGACGACGCCATCTTGAACGTTTTGAATGGTCGGGTTCGGTTTGATTTCAGAATAGATTTCGTAAGCCAAACCTGCGGCATCCAGCAAATCGGTCACGATTTTCGCAACGCCAAATTTCACAAGTCCAGGATCGGTGGCAATCATGGCTTTTTTCCAACCATGAGATTTGACTTCTGGGACGATGTTCTCAATTGCACCATAGCCATGATAGCTAACAGGATTGAGACAAAAACGATTAGACATGGGTTTCCTCCTTCTTTGAAACTGCCTAATGGCGTTCTTATTATAGCCAACTCCATACAAAGCGATAAACATTTACCGAAAAATTGAAATCTTCCATTCTTCACGCAAGATAATCTGCGAAAATGGCTCTCGCTCAATACCTTCTTCGCTTCTTTCGTTTCCCTCGCGCACGGAGTATGATATGAGCGAATTAAAGAAGCATTTATTAATCGCGAGGATTCTCCATGACTGAAGAAGAAAACAAAAACATCATTGTGATACAAGATGGTAGTGAGTGCCGAAAAAACGGCTTAACATGGGGACGATATGGCCATTTCATTGCTCATTATCGTTGGTGGGTGCTTGGCTTCACATTAGGCAGCGGAATTTTAGCCTTCCTTATCACTCAATATGTTCTTTCTCCTCGCAAAGTCATGCTAAACGCCACTGTCCAATACGATATTGCGCTCGTCAAAGATCAAAAAAATGATGGATATCATTATTTAGACGGTTCTCCCTTTTCCTATCTTTCTTTGGTTTCTGACGACACCATTCAAAACGTAATTGATGCTCATCATAAAGGCTTGGATTTACAAAAAATCAAATCCAATAACGCCATTACAGTCACCCCTGTTCTCGACGAAACGGGCAAAGAAGTTCCTCTCACCTTTACCATCACCGGAAAAGCACAATATTTAGGGGGTGCAGATGAGGGAGCAAAATTCATCGAGGATTTGATTGTTTCTGTGAAAGACCGGGCCAGTGCCATTGCGTCTTCCTATCAAACAAACGATTATCTCTCCGATCTTTCTTCCACCAGCAGTTTTGAAGACACAATCAAGGTGTTAAATACCCAATACGAAGTTATCGATAAACTATATCAAGACGCCCTATCGGTCTTTTCTGGCACCCTCAAAATCGACGGCGTCGCATTAAGCAACCATTATGATCGTTTTGAGACCGCTTATTCGGATAACGGAGTCAACGTCTTTGTTTCTTTGCAAAACGAATTAAGACGAAATCGTTACGTCAATTATCAAGACGGAGAAGAAAACAAATGGATCGATTACTACACCCGCCTCGGGCAAAACGAGATTCAATACTTAAAAGACACCCAAAAACAGATTGATATTTTGCAAGCGCGCTTAAACGATTTAAAAAGTGCGCCTAGTGATATGAATGACGAAGGCGTCGGTTCCGAAATCGTCTCCATTTCTCGTTCTCTCCAACAGTACGAATTGCAAAAGAACGATTTAGAAAACAATCTGGATATATTGGGATATCGATTGAACTCCGTTAGCAACGAATACGAATTAAACGCGAATGATGTTTCGATAAATGGCAAAATTCAGCATTTGACTAACCCAAGCAATGGAAACTGGCGGGACGAATGTTTGGCTTTTGCTAACACTTTAACGTCATATGTCACCCAGTTACAAGGTGACACTACTTCGGCAGAAAACAATTATCGTTTTCTCTACACCAATTACAAAAACCGCATTTATTATCCTTCTACCGGCATTGTTGCTAGTGGAGGCTATAATGCTTGGCTCGGTGGCTTTGCTGGCTTAGCGATCGGATTCTTAGGCAGTTCTTTGATTTGTTCTGCCGTTGGCATGAGCAAACGTTCTCACGAAGAAGCCAAGAATGCCGAAAGCGAAAAGAAATAACGTTCGTTTCTTTGTACTGCCGTTGCTTAACGGCAGTTTTTCATATCGATATAAAAAGGGGCTGTTCGAAAACCTAACGGGTAAATGACGGCCCCTTTTGTTTTGCGGTCTCGTAACCATCTGTCATTGACTTGTTTATTTTATAGCCTTTCTT
>CADAUN010000011.1 GCA_902791085.1 uncultured Erysipelotrichaceae bacterium
AATCGCGGCCAAGCAAAGAACTTGGCACTTCGTCAAAACACGATGGGTCTTTTTCATAGATATACTATCCTTTTACTATTATAGTAAGCGCTTACAACGCTGTAGAATAGTTTAAAAAAAGAAATCGGATTGACTAAAAAAGAAATCGAACGGTCGAAAAGGAATGCAAAGGGGCATCAAACTCTGCCCACACACTGCTAAGCCTTAAAAAAGACAAGCTGTTTTCAATCGTCTTACTAATTCAATAAGGATGGGGCAAACTGGTTTCGAAAAAGCGATGCGTTGTTTCTAAAGAAGGCGTTGCGAATTTGGTGTGGGTTCATTAGTTAGACAGCGTTTCGTAGCGTTCCGCATAGTATAGCACAAGCTTAGGCTGAAGATATTGACTGATACTGATTAGGAGACATGTGAAGCCTAAGCTTTATTCGCTCGGAGTTGTACCAGCCGATGTACTTCTCCAACACTTCCCTGAACGAATGGTAATCGGTGTACTCGCATTCGTGCCCGTAGAACATCTCCTTCTTCAGAAGGCCGAAGAAGTTCTCGATAGGCGAGTTGTCGAGGCAGTTTCCCTTTCTCGACATCGACTGCCTGATGCCGTGGCCAAGAACCCAAGACTGGTACATCTTATGGCGGCACTGCCACCCCTGGCCCGAATGCAGAACGGCTGTTAGGGATTAGATAAAAATAACCAATTGGGGATGCGGACGAAAAGTTGGACTGAATTGAAAGCGCAGGCTATGGGACCTGGTGGAAATCGAAAGAAGGCAAGCGGAGCCGAAGCCGAAGCCCGCGGGAAGGCCAAAATACATCCCAGGCCAGAACCACCCGTGAAGGAGGCACGTTATAAAAGCCAAAAAAGGGTAGAAACAAATCACACATAATGACAATCATCGAATTTTTTATACTATTGTTAAAATATTGCTTTCAAAACCACGTCACTTTTTCGTGGCATAAAAACAATTCCGCGCCACTTTTTTGGCCTGTAGATTTTTCGAAAAAGTGGCCTTTATAGGCCGCTTGTCATCTTTAATGATTATTGAATATAGAAATTGCGCGTTTGACGTCTTCTTTCATCGCTTTCATCGCTGCGAATTCAACGTCATGAAGATAAAGACTATGCCCAGCTTCAATTTCAGCTTTTGCCGCCAAATAGCCAGCTTTTGACATATAAGAATAATAATTGATCTTACGAATGCCCGCATTGATGGCTTGATGGAATCCTTCTTCGGAAACACCGCTTCCCCCGTGCATCACTAAGGGAATACCTGTGGCTTCGCGACATTTTTTCACCACGTCAAAATCTAATTTTGGTTGTGCTTTGTAGAAGCCATGCGCCGTTCCAAAAGCGATAGCAAGGGCGTCCACTCCTGTTGCTACGACAAAGGCTTTTGCTTCCTCTGGTCTCGTGTAGAAATCTTCGGTTTTCGCTCCTTCAGGTTTGGTCACAATACGGCCTAATTCTGCTTCGACTGAGACTCCCATCGCATGGCTAATTTCCGTAATTTCCTTGGTAAAAGCCAAATTTTCTTCATAAGGAAGAGCTGAGGCATCAATCATCACGGAAGTAAAACCAATCCGTAAAGCCCGGTAAATCATTTCTTTGGAAGTGCCATGATCCAAATGGACGCAGACAGGAACAGAAGCGTTTCTTGCGACTGCCAACATCGCTGGACCAACCATGGAAATATCATTGTAAACATTGTGCACTTCGGCATGGGCAATAATGACGGGACGATGAAGTTCTTCCGCCGCTTTCACAACGGCTTGAAGGCTGTCAAATCCCGTGGCATTAAACATGCCGATAGCAGAGCCCTCTGCTTCGGCAATTTTTAAAATCTCTTTCAAATTCACTAACATAAAATTCTCCTTTCTAGCGAAGCGCATTTTTGCTTCGCCTCTTCGAAATCACAAAGTCCGCTCACGGCATCGGAAGACGTTAAGGCCATACTCGCAGCAACTTGGGCTGTCTTTAAGATCTCCATTTCTTCTTGGTGGCGAAGCAAGGACAATAACGCCCCAGCGCAAAAAGCATCCCCCGCTCCAGTAGAACCCTTAATCCATCCGGAAGGCAAACGATAGGAAGGCAAGGAAAAGAATCCTTGCTTGCTATCGATGACACCATATTCAGGCGCATGGATAATCACGTGTTGTCTCACGCCTTCTTCGCGTAAACGCTTGGTGATTTCGCCCATGTTTTGAAATGTGGGCGAAAGGCCTGTCAGTCGGCCTGCTTCCACTTCATTGATGATTAAATCGTCCACATAAGGAAGGCATGGCAACAAAGAGGCGTAATTCCCTTCGGAAGAACTGACCAAATCAATTGAGGTAGCAATCCCACGTCTTTTTGCCTCTTGCAAAATTTTTCTTCCCTCCCCTTGATCCACTTTTGGAAGCAAAAGGAAATAGCCTAAATGGAGCCGTTCCACATGGAGGTTCTCCCAAGGAATATCGGAAAACGAAAAATTCGCATTCGCGCCAACATAAGAGAAAAAGGTGCGTTGCCCGCCAGGAACGGACATCACATCGGTAAAACTGGTGTGATCGTCCGTAATGGACACTGTAGAGCAATCCACGCCGGCTTGTTTCATCTCCTCTAGAACAAAATGGCCGGCATCATCTTTTCCAACCCGTCCTAAAGCCATCACAGAAAGAGAGGCGTCTAGCCGTTTTAAATCCATGGCAACGTTAGGAACGCAGCCACCAACCTGTTGGCGAATTTGATGAATCGGCGCTAACTCCCCTTCTTGGGGGTAAGAAGCAATCTCACGGAGATAATCCGTTAAGATGCTTCCAGCCACCGCAATGCTTGTCGACATGTTAATTGCATTCCGCCACTAACGGTCCGGCTAATTCGCGTAAGAAGAAGAGCTTGCCAGGCAAAGTCGGCATATACGAGCTCGTGATCCATGGCGTTTTGCCATAATGCAAGCTCATCCAAAGTGACATTCCTTGCCATTGCATGCCTCGTCCTAAAGCGCCGTCACATCCGCCGATGGCATAATCGGCTTGTAAGAATAAGCCTGGGCCAATCGTGTTCGCACGGCATGGCACTAAAGAAGTACGGGATTTAAAGCTCGTGATGGCATTTTGTTCCACCGTCAAAGGCAAAATCTTAGCTCCTAAACGATAAGGTGCTTTTTCCCATTCGGCCGCGCTTTGGTAATCTTCGATGAAAGTGGATTCCCAGAAAGCAATATGGCACATTCTGCCAATGCCATAGACCAAAACGAGTTTCGCCCCTTCTTCTTTTAATTTCCGGATCTTTTCTGGATAGGTAGGAAGGTTGTTCTTCGTGGCAAAATTCCGTTGAGAAGCAGGAACCGTCAATTCCCCTAAAGGATTGAATAAGGCGTGTTCCATCGCGTATTGGAACGAACCAGAGTTCGAAGAAGGAAGGGTATTCCCTTCTCCATCGGCCCATTCGTCCATGTTAAACGTATAAACGTGCTCGCAAGAGACATGCCACGCTTTTAAGAAATAAACGACCCAGCGATACATGCCCATCGGGCCAACCGGGAAAATGAAGGCGATTTTGTGCCCTTCATCCTTGGCTTTCTTGATTTGTAAAGCGATTTCGTGGCCCATATAGGTCTCAAAATCAGAAAGACTATCGCACACGATTGGTTCAAAATCCTTGTTCCAATACGCTTCAGGCTTTGTGATGTCTTCGGGCTTGCCGATGCAAGCATCGATTTTCTCAAAATCCCAGCCTTTTGGGTAGAAGCCTTCTAATGCGCTTCCTTTTACTGTTGAATTAAAATCCATTTTAATTTGTCCTTTCTTGAATCTTATTAAGGCAACATCCGTTTGGTGGTGCCTTTCAAATAAACTTGGCACATGCGGAAGCCTTCCGCATAGGCTGCTCCGCATTGATATCCCCGATAACGCGAGCAAGTTTTGACCATGTCGGGGAAATCAATACCGTCATGGTCTTTCATCCATACCACTTGGGATTCGTGGCAACAAAGCATCTTCAGTTTTAAATCAATATAATCGCTGATATCCACAAATTCAGTCGGGACGAAATTGACGCCGGCCAACGTATCCATGTAATAAATCGGGACGAGTTTAGCGGCTTTTCTCGTTTTGCTCGGATAATTCGGCAAAGTCGCCGCGAAAGAGGCATCAAATACCAAACGTGACACTGCCGTGTGATCGGGCATATAGTCATCCGGATTATGTGTAATGATGAAATCCGGGTTTGCATATTGGATGACATCAACAATGCGATCACGGGCTGCTTTGTTGTTATCAAAGATCTCTAAATCATCGAAACCAGCAGAAATCACTTCGATACCAGCCAATTTCCCTGCATTGATGGCTTCTTGGTCACGGATTTTACGCAATTGATCGGGTGGAATCACCACATGACCGAGGTTGCCGGACGAAACGTGGCACACGATGACTTTGTCTCCTCGTGCCACACACTTTGCTAGCGTCCCGCTGCAAGCGATTTCAATATCGTCTGGGTGGGCGCCGATCGCTAAAACACGCATACTTTTTCTCCTTTTCTTTATTCCTTTAAGGGATCTAAAACAATGGGTTTGCCACCTTGAAGGCGGCTTTCTTCTGCTGCAAAACCAACCAAATGACTCTCAATGGATTCTTTGATGGTCGTTCGTGTTAAAGATGGTTTATCGCTTGTCAGATAATCCACAAAGTCGCGATAGAGATAATAATCTCCGCCGCCATGACCATCATTTAAAGCAATACCGTCTTGATTAAAGCCACCATCTTTGGTGGCATCAATCACTTGCGGCTCTTTGCCAAATTGGGTAAAGGTCAATAAATTGGTATCTAAATCACCTTCGATTTCGCCTTTGGTGCCGAATACTTTCACATAACGATAGCATCGTTGCGTAAACGCACACATGGTCAAATGAGCAGTTGAGCCATTATCAAACTCCAAATTCACGGATTGATGATCGACCGCATCGTTCAAAGAATGGAAAACACAGCGAGAAATCGGCTCAACATGGTGATCCAATAACGAATTGATGTCTTCTCCTTCATAAGCGGCAGTTCCTCCGACTACCATGGTTTTCATGAATTCAGGATAGACTTTATAGGCATTAAATAAGCACTTTTCTTTTGTTTCTTTTTGGCATTCCGCGCAATAGGTGGAACTTCCTGCAGGCGCATGTTCGGGATTGAAATAATACAATCCGCCATAACTAGAAACCGACACGCAATGACGGCCAGTCAACCAAAGCAATAAATCTAAGTCATGGCAGCATTTGGCAATGATGGTAGGCGTTGAATCTTCCATGTTTCGCCAAGGACCACGAACATAAGACAAGGCAAAATGCCAATAGGCAATGTTCTCGGTTTGATCGATATGGACCACTTCTCCCAAGCTTCCATCCATGATTTTTTGGCGGATGCATTGATAAAATGGCGAATAACGCAAGACATGTGTCAACATGACTTTCCGGCCTAAACGCAACGCTTTGTCACGAATCTCTTTGCATTGCTCTGCATTCGCTGCAGCCGGTTTTTCTAAACAAATGTCGTAACCTAAATCCAATGCCCGCATCGTTAAAGCATAATGCTCTGCATCTTGAACGCAAATAAAGATGGCATCACAACATTTTCCTTGGTCCAAGAAAGCGTCACCTGAGGTAAAGCATTGGCTTTTTGCTAAGCCAAATTGTTCTTGCGCGGCTTTACGAGCGGATTCTGCGACGTCAGCTATCGCGACAAGTTCCGCCTCTGAATCTTGCTCAATGAGACGAGCAAACATCCTTCCGCGGCTACCAAAGCCAAGAATTGCAAATTTTAATTTTTGTTTCAAGGTGATGACTCCTTTACCTTCTAATGATTATCAGCCAGCAAACCCATGAAATATTTGCTTTTTATCACTATTTTTTTATCCTTTTTTATAATTTCAAAGAAGGGATAAATAGTCTTCCAACCAAAAGAGGCTGCCAGGAAAGCCGCAAGGCAGCCTCTCTTTGCTTCAAAAGAGATTAACGAATGACGATGTCGCCGTTGGTCTGAGAATAGAGATGAGAAATGCCACGGTCACGGAAATAAGAACGAATGGTAAAAGACTCTAAATTCGCCGTATTCGTTCCCGTTCCGCCATCGTTATTGAAAAGCCACCAAACCGCTGGGACCAAGCAAACTTCGATATGAGGCAGTTTGTCATAGCCGCTCGTCGAAATTCCGCGTTGACCATGGTGCGCCAATTGAATAATGGGGCAATCTTGGCATTCTGAAAGGACATTTAAATCTTGTAACAGTTCATCTCCATGCGCACCCATATCCCCAGTGAAAAGAACGTTTTGATCGCCGGAGATAAATTTGTACATCACAGAGCTATCGTTGGCAAAATTGCTTCCCGTTCCAAAATAGGCGTTATTGATGACTTTCATCTTGGCACCGCCAAGATCATAAACGTCCCATTGTTTGGGCGTAATGACTTGCCCGACTTTCTCTTTGTTGGCAGCCACAAGAGCAGGGAAATCCTTCGCATAATGGTTGTCGCTATCGCCACGCCCATCCGAATAGTCATCTAACAAATCGGTTGGGAAATCGAAATAAAGACGATCGATATGAAGGTCTTTATTGTTGCCAAGCAAATTGTATAAGGCAGCAATATGGTCGGAATGATAATGGGTGAGGAACCAATCATCGACATGAAGATCGCCATTCAATTTCAAAAGATATTTCGTGAGAATCGGCGTGTCAGCGGTGTCGCCACCGTCGATTACCACCGTTTTTCCTTCTTTTGTTTTGATGACATACCCTTCCATGAGGTTTGCACCCTGCAATTGAGTGAGAACGTTGCCATTAAGACGAGTCTCTGGCTCTTTCGAAGTGCTAAACGTCATGCCGGCAAATTTCATGGTATAAGTCTTTCCTTCATAATCATGAAGATTGCTATAACGGAGCACGGCTTTAGTGCCATCAAAAGGAACATCCCATTCGATGCGGAACCATTTCCCTGTCGGGAATTGGCCATCTACCCAATCGCCATCCGGAGTTTTGAATTGCAAATCCGTATAAGCTACCGTTTCGTTGTCGATATAGCCATGGGCACTGATATGGACTTTCTTTCCTTGAATCTCCTCGTGGTTATTCGGCGTGATGATGAGGTCGCCTTGTTTGGCATTCGTGGTCAAACAATAAGCGTCCATGCCATAAGAGGAATTTTCTTCTTTTGTCACCGTTCCTTCGTTTGTGGTAAGAGTCCCTTCGACATAAGGTACTGCAACTGGGGTTGTTTCCATTTTCGTTACCTCCGAAGAATAATTTCCCCATTCACCGGTAGTCATACCAGCATCGCCAGGGAAAATATAGAATCCAAGATCGCCTTCATCCGAAGCGACAGAAACATCGGAGAATTCAAGTTCATAATCGAATTTATAGGTTGCCACACCCATATATTGATCAAATGCGATGGTTCCTTCTTGAAGAATGGTGTCGCCATTTTTATAACGATAAGTATAATTGGTGCCGTCACCAATGGGTTCAAACGACAACGTAAAGGTTTTGTCTACGCCGAAATAATAATCTGGCATCGTACGAGCCGTTTCACGGTTCATTTCGACTCCACCTTCCAGTTTCAATAAATCAAATGCCGTATAATTGCCAACAGTTGGATTGGCATTTGAATGGACGTATTTTTTGTCTTTGTTGTTAGAAGAGAAAATCGTCAAGAAACGTTCAGCATAGTCACTATGAGTTTTTGACCAATCCCCTTCCGTTGGAACGTTCTTTTTAACGGTGTAAGTCAAGGTAAACGCCTTGCCTTTGACTAACGCAGTATCGTTGCAAAAGAAGGATGGGCCTGACGCATTGGTGTCTTTCATTTTGCCTTCATAAAGGACTTTGGTAGTTTTAGGCAAAGAACGAACGATGACGGTTTTGTGGCAGACGCTGCATTCTTGATAAACGTACCCTTCTTTGTCTTCTGTCGCCGGGACAACAATTTCTTCTCCAAATTGGTGACCAGTCGCAGGAATCGTTTGTTCCACGATCGTAGAGTCGCCACGGGAGCAAATTTGACCTTGCTCTCCGTTTTCGGTGCAGCTCGCTTCTTTGATGGTCCCTTCGTGATAATCGTGCCCTAGTGGGGGAACTTTACGAATTTCTTTCTCTCCGCAGACAGAGCAAATCCGCACTTCAATTCCCTCTTCTGTACAAGTAGGTTCTTTCGTTCTTTCCCATTCGCCGAAGGTGTGTTCGTGCACCGAAGAGGAAGAGGATGAAGTTTCGCTAGAAGGCGAAGAAAGGGAGCTGGTTGTTTCTTCCTTTTGTGAGGACCCTTCCGAAGAAAGGGGAACAGACCGTGAGGAAGAATTCTCACTCACAGGACCGCAGGATGAGATCAACATGGCGGCTGTTAATCCATATAGCCATATTCTTTTTTTCATAAAAACCTCCTTGGTTCTTATTGATTAATCCAAAACAATGAGCGCGGCTTCTCCCGCATCGAGCCTTAAGGGGACATAATTTCCCACGACTTTGGATGAAATTCCCCGTTGGGTCACGGTATAGGCATAATCTTTAGAGTCGAAGGTCAAATTGACTTCCGCTTTTTTGTCACGGGAATAATTCACCGCGTAATAAGCGCTTCCGCCTTGATAATCAAAGCATCCAATCACGCAATCATCGCCTTCAATCGAACGGAGTTCTCGATAAGATTCGCCAGGAATCACCGAATCCAATGGTTTACCGTTTTCTACGATGATTTCGTTTGCTGTTTTGCCATGGACCAAAATGCCTTTGTTCGCGGATTTCATCAACACATGATCGATGGCGCGAATTTGCGTATTGGCGCGTTTGGCATAGTAATACCAACGGGTGAGATTTCCATCCGCGCCAATCAAACCAGAACGATTTTCGAAATCGTATGTTTTTCCCGTTTGATAAGCAAAATAAATCGGTTGGATCAACGGAAAGTATTGAATGGCTTTCGCCCCATAGGCCAAAGAAACATTCACATCGAAAAGCAATTCTCCTTCGCTCGGGTAAGGGGCAACGCTGGCAATCCAATTTTGTTCATCATTCCATTGCCCGCCCGCTTGTAGCATCCGCCATTGAGGAACGTGGTATTGATTCGCCACATTCCGATACAACGCCAATTGATCGAACAACAACGTTGTCAATTGTTTTTCGCTTGTCGAGGCAGAAGTGAACGGATATTGGGTGGCGCTTAACATCTTAGGTTTCGCCAACTCGAAGAACTGTTTGGTGTAATCGGCATAAGTCATAGGAGAGCCATAACCAAAGAAGTTGAATTCTCCTTCCCAAGAGCCAAGAGAATTGAAAAACAACTGGTAATCCCCTCTGTTTTCTAGTTCTTCGAAACACTGTGAGAAGACACCAAGAGAAGGCAATTGATTTTCAAATGCCTCGTCCATCGCATGGAAACCAAGGAAGGATTTCCGCTTTCCATTTTTCGAAATGGCATTCACCAAATCGACCAACGTTTGGTTTTTCTCCCCCACTTTGACATCCATATTTTCTACGGCAACAGGGCGCGTATGTTCCCCTAGTTGGGCTTGCACGTAGCCACTATTGATGAATTCGCCAATGTGGTGTTTCTCAGCAAGTTCCAAGGAAAGCTCAACCGATCGGTTATTCCCGCCATTGCTATCCCATGTATCAATGGAATAAACGAATAAATTGATGCCACAATCCTCTAATTGTTGAAAAACTTTATCCGTCAAAAAATCAGGCAATTGATGGCCGTCGATCGATCCGCCTGAGGCATAGGGACAATAGAAACCGCCAATCGGCATCACTTCGTCGGCTTTTTCGCCTTCACGCGCCATGACTTCATAGCTCAAAGTATAATAAGGCTCTGGATCGTTCTTGTTGCATTTCTTAATGGTCATCCCTTCTTTAAAAGGTACACAGACCAATGCTTCGCCTGTGCTTTGGCAAGCGCTTAAAGCAGTGACAAACAAGGCTGCCGTCCATATGCTTTTTCGTTTCATTGCTTTTTCCTCCTAAGCCAAAGAGCCAAAGAAACCAATCCGCCAAGCAAAATCACACCGCCAACGCTCCCTCCGATAATCCAACCTAAAGAGGAAGACGAGGAGGATACGGTAGGAACTTTCCCATCAAGATTAGAAATTAAATCTTTGTCGTCCGTCACCGTTTCATAGTCAAAATCCTTCGCCCCCGTGATGCCATTAGGCTTAAAAGAAAGGTCAGGAAGCGTTGAACGAACCGAAGGATCATCGAGATTGGTGACGGAGAAGTTATCGATCGTAAAGTTCGCCATGCTGGTGTATTTCATGCCCGTTTCAGCAACGCCGCGATCGCTCCAAGTAAAGAGCCGTAGATAACCGATGGTCGACTCCCCGATGTCATAAGTGAATAACGGAGTGCCAAATTCGGTTTCGGGATCGATTTTCCCATAAAGGGAAATCAAGCCATCGACGACAGTCAGCTTAACGGAAAAGCCTTTCCCAACCAATGAAGGGTTCCACACATCGAAGTTTCTTCCGTCGATATCGCCCATCGGATAAATCTTTAACGGAGTTTTCTTTTGCCACAAAATCAAACGCGGGCTTTCATAATGTACGGAATGGTCAATGTTGGAATCTGTCGGTAGCCCCTCAAAATAAATCCAAGGGCAAAGGGATTCTGTTGCGCCAGGTGTCGCTTCGAGATCATTTAATCCCCAAGCGATGGCAAACCAATTGGAAATGAGTTGCGTGAAATTGCCATTTTCATCAACAATAGCTTCCCTTGCCAAAAAAGGAACGTCAAAAGAGAGCTCAAAATTGGAATACATGAAGCGCGTAGTGAGAGCCGCTTCTCCCGTGTTGGAGAAATGCAATGTTTCAGTGTCTTTGTCGACGGCAAGATAGGAGGGATTTAACGCCCCAAGGGCCGCTTGCGTCACCAAAAAATTGCCGTTATAGAATCCATTATGGTCAAACTTTTCGACATAATCGACATTTTGCGGGACGTTATAGGTGTATCCATATAAGTAAGCCGCTGAAACTTTGACTTGGTTTGCTCCTTGGGAAAAGAGACCAAAATAACCAGTCGCACCTTCGTTTAATTGGATTTTATTGAGAAGTGTTTCTCCTCCTATTTTGAGGGAAAATTCACCTTTCGTGGTGGCGTCAAAGGCAAAAGACACTGCTTTACCTTCCAAACGGGAAGTTACATCTTCATCAGTCAAGAAGGACATATCCGTATCCGGGCCATAATGTTCCTTCACCGATAAGAAGAGCGCAGAAACTTTCTTCTCGATACGAACTTCTAACGTTCCTTTTCCATCAAGACCGCTAGAAAGGTTTGGCAAACCGAAACAAATGGAGAAAGCTCCCCCTTCTTCTAACGAATCCAATTGCAATGTCAAGGCTCCGTGAAACAAATCGGCAACGCCGGCAGCTCCATAATTATTGATTTTTGCTTTTGCAAGAACTTTGGAAAGAGAGCTACTCGAGCCAAAAACGAGTGTGTTCCCTGTCGCGCTGACATCGCCTGCAATTTGCAAATCGCCCGTATTAATGTGCCCGTCTAGTACCGAAGTATCTGAAAATACATAGCTTTTCGTTGCGCCAGCCGACACTTCAACCATGTTCGAAGTAGGAAAGGCGGTAAGGAGGCTAACTCCTAAAACACCGCACGTGGTCAGCAAAAACGGGGTAAGGAATTTACGCCACGGCTTCTTCATTCAATCCAGTCCTCCCAGTTTTCATCTACTTTGGCTTCCAAACCGTCCCAAATTTGGTCAGCGTTCTTACGATCTGCCGCGTTAGAGACGATCATGGCTTGCGCGGTCACAACATTGGCCAAATCATTGATACCGTGTTCAGTAAATGGCTTGGCGCAATACATCGGACGCATGTAATAATTGGCATCATTTGCCAAAGTAAAGAGGGTTTTAGACCAATTGCTGTCGTTCTCGCCATGATATAACGTGGGATCCGTGAGACGAACGTTCGAGGGCA
This sequence comes from uncultured Erysipelotrichaceae bacterium, assembly GCA_902791085.1. Taxonomy (GTDB): domain Bacteria; phylum Bacillota_I; class Bacilli_A; order RFN20; family CAG-826; genus UBA4951. The sequence continues at coordinate 11,931 of CADAUN010000011.1, forward strand.
AATGCAAATCGTTCTCGTAAATGGCAGCTCCTTTGTCAGAATAATAGAAACGAAGGAATTCTTTGCTGCCTTCGACGGCGTTGGAATATTTCGGAATGAAAACGTACATTTGCGAAGAGTTGTTATAGAAAATATTCCGCGCTTCTTTGATGCGAGCAAAATCCTTTGCGGAGCAAAGAGACGATGAATCTTTTCCTTCATCGACCGCCGCAACAATTTGCGAAAGGGTATTGTCGTCCATCGATGTGTTTTCTAACGTTTTAACAATCGAAGAAATAACCGGGGTTTTCATCATGGCAACATCGGCTTGCGAATGGTTTTCGTTCAAAAGCCAGCTGCCATTGACCGTCATCGCTGCCTGGCCATCCAAATATAAGTCTTGAACTGTTGTAAAGTTCTGGTTGGTGCATTGAGGATGAGTTGTTTTGTCCGTCAAAATCGATTCCATCACTTTTAACGCTTCGTAACGGCCATCTTTGGCTTTAAAGACTTCTTTAGAAGGCGAATTCCCGTCTATGTCTTTCAACTGCATCAAATTGTTTTTCATGTAATCGAGACCGTTATATTGGGCAGCCCAAGTCTCGGTGATATAGTCCCAATAGCCGTTATCAGGTCCCATTTGATTGAAGAAAAGCCATGGATAAGTGCCCTGACCTTGCAGCTCGGCAACCAACGACTCGAGTTCGTTCGTAGTACGTGGCAATTGGTCTTCACTCACCAAGGAACGTTGATAAATAATGCCAAGGAAAGTATTGCCAAAACCGAGATTACGAATGGTTCCGTCCGGTTCTTCCCAAGAAGAGACGTAGCCTGGGTAGAATTTCTCTTTCAATGTGACTTTATCACCGGGAAGAGTCTCGTTAAGCAAATCATTCATCGGTTCAAAGTCTTTGTTGTATTGACGGCTATTTAAAATGGTGAAGTACAAATCATAATTGTTGCTGGTTCCTAAATCCAACGTGCGATAAATCGTCGTGGAATTGGTGTTGGTCTCTAGCACTGCCTTGTATTCGCTTTGGGAGGCATTAAACGCGGCAACAATATCCTCCAAGAATACTTTTCCTAAGCCTGCTTCCCAGGCATAGATTTCAATGGTCTTCGCATCTCCGCCATTATTTTTTCCCGTGCATGAAGCCAATGCAGACAAAGCGACCAAACTCATCAACAGCAAGTTCTTCTTTTTCATACTTCTTCTCCTTTTCTTTTTATATGAAGCAAAAGAATCATTCTTTAATCCCGCCAATCGAAACGTTGCTCATCAACGCCTTATTGCAAAACACGAAAAGGATCAATGGAGGCAACATCGACAAAGCACAGGCGGCATAAAGCAAATCCATCCGGTTGTTGTAACGCGCCAAAGTCTGGAATTGGTAAATCCCAACGGCAAGCGTTGGCATTTTCGGCAAATAGATCAATGCCGTTCCGTAGGAGTTCCAATCGGCAACCCATAACATCAAGAACAAGGCGCCAAACATGGGCAAAGCTTGCGGAAACATGATGCGATAATAGATTTGCCAAGGGTTGGCCCCATCGATTTTCGCTGCTTCGGCATAAGTCCAACTCACGGATTTGAAAAAACCGTAAAAATAGAGATACCAGATGGTAAAACCATTGATGGATGTCAACAACATCAAACGAGAATTGAGCCATCCAAGTTGGAATAAAAGGCGGTACATGGAGCTTTGCGATCCATAAATTGGCAAGGTAATCACGACGATGATGACTAGATAGATAAGACCAGAACCGAAAAATTTATATTTGGAGGTGGTATAAGCCAGTCGGCAGGAAACGAAAATGCAAATCAAAGGTCCTAAGAAAGAGAAATAGACCGAATTTAAAATCATGCCAAAGAAGCTCGTTCCATTGCTTTCAATTTTTTCGAACACTTCACCATAATGATCAAAATGCATCGAAGAAAAGCCAAAAGGATCTTTGGCGAATTCCACATGATCTCTTGTCCCGCTATAAAAGCACCAAAAAATCAAATAGAGATAACTGAAAGAAACGGCGGCGAAAAACAAGAAAGCCAAAATGCGGAAAACGATTTCAGTCGGTGTGAGATGTTTCTTGCCCCAATAATGAAGCAGAGAGAATTGCTCCAAGGCAAAAGAATGCGGGCGTTGCTTTTTCATTACATTTCCACCTCCGCAAAATTTTTGTTCAAGAAATGGCGAATTGTGATGGCCAAGGTGCAGCTAATCACCGTCAACAATAAGCCCAGTGCCGAAACGCGATAAAGGGAACCGGACATATCGCTTGACGCTTGCTGCACTTGCATATACATCCAGTTCGATACCGTCTGCGTACCATAGGCACCGCTGGTAAGTAAAAAGACGTTACCAGTCGCTCCAAAAATGGAAGCGATGTTGGTGGTTAAAAGTACCACCATCGTCGGCCAAATCATCGGAAGAACAATTTGAAATAATTCCCGGAACCAACCGCAGCCATCAATTCTTGCGCTTTCCAAAACGGAGGTTGGAATCCTTGAGAAAGCGCCGCCCCACAAAATCATGTTCGCTGGAATATTGAGCCAAACATAATTGAGCAGAACCATGGCATTGCTAAAACGCGAATCGACCAAGGGGTTTTTAAAGGTTGCCTCCAAATGGAACATCGTAATCAAGAATTGCGACCATCCACGGGAATTCATCAATTCCAAGTAAAAAAGACAAGTCACAACCGAAGAAAGAATCGAAGGAAGATAAAGAAGGACACGGAAGGTTTTATAACCCAATACCTTTTTATAAATGGCATAGGCGACAAAAATTCCGACAAAGAAGACGACCATTTGCACCAAGAACGTGATGAACGTGTTGATGAAAGCTAATTGGAGGTTGTCTTCTGGCGTTTGAGATCCGTGAATGATTCGTTTAAAGACCCATTCGAAATTGTCAAATGTCCAAATTAATCGTCCATCTTTTGGCTTTTGAAATGCCATCAAAAATGACGAGAAATTCACATAAACATAAAAGACAAGAAAGAAAATGAGTGGAAGGATGACCCCGCCGAAAATAAAGAAGATTTCCTGCGCGGTGAACCGCCGTTTCTTGTTTTTAGGAAGAGAGGAACGTGTTAGCATGATGATTAACCTTCATTTCATTGCAAACGGAGCGAGATATACCTGATAAGAAGCACTGCCATTAATGGAAGAGGTGCTGAAATTCATCTCGAGATTATGCCCTTTGAAGTCATAATGGTCAGAGAGATCGATTTCGTGCGTATAAGTTCCTTTTGCTGCATCGAAAATCGCTTTTCCTCCGTGAATCCAAGAATTTGCGACTTGCTTTCGCATTGCCACTCCATCTGCTCCTTTTTGATAGGCGTAAAAATCATACGCGACATGAAGCGGATCGCCTGTATCAGAAAGGAAAGCCGGAAGGAAGGTGACGACTAGTGTCGTTTTTCCATTTTCGATGTTCTTTTGCAAATAACGTCCATCAAGTTCAATGATGAAAGATCCCTCATCATTGGTGGAATAGGCAACATACCCCTTTCCTTCTTCGTAATGAGCGCGACCATTGGCAACGTCAATCAGATAGGAAGCGGGACGATTTTCGTCATAAGCCCAAATGGTATCGACACTCAAAGCGAAAGCATGATCCTTACTTGGCGTTTCTTCGTTATAGCGGACGGTGAAAGTAAGACCGTCAGCGCCATAAAGCACTTCGCCTTTTCCATTGATTAATGCGATTTTGCCATAGGTATGGCGATCGATCGCTTTCAAGGCAGTTGCTTTAGCTCGTTTCGTTCCCGTATTGCTTGTGATTTCAAAAAGGCGAGATGCAGTATCTGGGTTACCGAAATTCAAAGCCAAAGAGGTAACGCCTGCCTGACGCAATAAATCGGCATCATTCTGCGTGATATGCCCTTTTAAAGGAAGCGAAGGATCAGCATAGACAAGATAAGGGAATTTGGTGTCGCTAAGCATAGGGACAGGTTTGCCGTTTGCGCTCCATTCCACCACGTTCGCATGGGTAATGTCTT
>CADAUN010000012.1 GCA_902791085.1 uncultured Erysipelotrichaceae bacterium
GTTCCGTCCATGTCGACAAAAGAAATCACATAGGTATTGATATCAACCGAGATCGACAAGGTAGCATCTGCTTTTAACGCGCTCGTTTGATAAATGCCATCCCCATTTGGCGTTAACTCCGTCGTCCCTTCTTTGACGGAAAGATTAGTCTTTTTGGTATAGGCTTCTGCCATCGTCAAATGGAAACGGAACGAGGTTCCTTCTTTGATCTTAGTTGCATCCAGTCCAGTTTCGGGAACCAAAGTATATTTCGTTGGATCCTGATTCCAAGTGACGGCAAATGTTTTCGCTGCGCTTTGTGATGTCGTAGAACTTTCGCTCGTAGGAGTTTTCGAACTCGTCGTGTCTCCTCCCTTGTCGCAAGCACTTAATAGCATCGCGCTTCCTAGTAGCAGCAACAATGATGTTGATTTTTTGTTCATGTTTGATTTACCTCCTCTGCATGAAGCATATGTTTGCTTTCTTTGAAAGAAAGCGAATGATCAGGAATTCTTCACCCAAGAAATCAAAGAAATGTAAACGGTGGTATCCAACAATTTCCAAGGCTCGTAGTTATAGATATCGAATTGGAAGCAACTTTGGTTGTTATAGCCGACGCGGCCGAAGCAAAGATCATAGAAATCATCCACCGATTCGTTGTAGGTTGCTGATCCTAAGGCGTACATCGACGCTTTTTCGTTATGAAGCATCTCTCGTTTGATGGTCAAATCCGTCCAGGTATTCGCCGGCAATCCGCCATCGCGATAGGAGATTTCGGAACTCGTGCTATAAATCCCAACTCTTGAAGCGTTTTCGGCTTCGAAATAAATCCGCACTTTGATCTCATCCCACTCAAATTTCTTATTTCCAATATCAAAGCGAAGACTCGACTGCGCTTGGTTGGCTTTTAAAACACCGTATTCCGTTACGCCATCTTTGCCAGTGAATTTCTCCATCCAAGTGCTGCGTCCATTATGGTAATCGAACGTAACGTGCTCGCCTTTGGCTGGATACCAGACTTCTTTCGGCTCTTCGGTATAGACGTCGTCGCTAGAGAAGGAATAAATAGCATTCGTCAAATCTTCGACGATGAAGGAAGCATTAAAGTCAGGGCAGCCATCCACTTTGACAATGGCTTTATATTCGCCTTTCGAAGGGAAGGTGATGCGGCCGTCTTTCGGTTGAATCTCATTCCAATCTGATCCATTTTTCTGGAAGAAGGAAATCGAAGAAATCTCTTTCTCGCTGCTTAAGATGCCATCGGATACCACAGCAACAGTCGGCAAGGCAATGGAAGATTCGGTAGAAAGGTCATAAGACGCTTTTAATCCTTTGACCGATTCCACATAATCGCCTTCGTGATAAACACCCCACTCGATAGAATCAATGTAATAAGTGACGGGTTTTTTATTGTTAATCAAATCGATATCAGATAGATAGAAGAGAATGTTTTTCCCATTCACATATTGATTCACGAATTCAGAGTAGGTGCCTGACCGCGAAAGCTGTTTGTCATAAGACAAGAAAGAACGATACGAAAGCCCTTTTACCGTCAAATCAAAGTCCACCCACTGATTCGGTTTGAACTTGCCTAAATTGCTGTTCCAAGAATAGACAAGGACATCGGAAGAGGAGGTTTCGCAAGCCACATACATACGGAAACGTATATAGTCGAATTTCCCTTGAATTGCTGCATCAATGGTCGTTTTCGGGAATTGCATCTGCAAGAAGCCGCTTCCATATTCAACGGCATCTTGGAGTTTCACCGACATCACGCCCTTCGCACCATTAAAGTCTTCTACATAGCCAACTTCGCCATTCGTACCGCCGATTTGTTCCGCGGCATCGTAAGTGGCAATGATGTGCTGGTCGAGTTCATCACTTGCCGTGAAGGTAAAGACACGATCGGCATAATTTCCACTTTCATCGCGTACCCCTACCACCAATTGGTAAGTTCCCTCGTCGCCGATTTGGACTTTGCCATTGCTAATAGAGATTTCTTGCCTTGTTCCCGAATTCACGTAATAGAAATGAAGGTTTTCATAGGTAGAAGTAGAATCCATATTATCTTCTACAACAATGGTCGGGATCGTCATCATGGTGTGGGATTGAACGCGCCACGTCGCGCCTTCTAATCTCACTTTAGGCGCTTCGGTGTCTTTTTCTCCCTCTTCCCAGGTAATCGCGTCAAGATAAATTTTGACGTCCGTATTATCCGATGCGCTATTGATGGCGAAGGCTAGGCGCGGGGTATCCCCTGTAATTGCTTTGGCAAACGCCAAGTAACGGGACTCGCCATCGTCCGAAGAAGTCATATTGGGGAACATTCTGCTGTTTTCGGGCACGAGATAGGCTTTTCGCGTGATTTTGAAATCAACCCACTTCCCCGTTTCAATCTCGCCAAAGAGATAAGAACCGTTGGACACTTTAACGGTAGATTCGTTTCCGGCGCTCACATACATCGACAAAGTAAATGAGTTCCAGTGACAATCCATCATTTCGGCGACGGTTTTGTTAAGACCGAGTTGAACAAAAGAGGAATGATAATAATATTCTTTGTAATTCGGGCGGATTTCGGCCACTCCGGTTTTTCCTTTATAACTTTCTAGCCATCTAGCCGTTGTTTGAGAGGTGTAATGATCAATATTTTTGATGACTTCCATGTGGCGTTCGTTGTCGAAATTCTCCCAGACTCCTGGCGCCATTTTTTCCGTGATGATCAAATCTTTCTTTGCCTCACCAACGTTTCCATGAGAATCGGTTGCTGTCGCATGAAAAACATATTCTCCTGGGGTCACAAACGTCATCGTCCGTTTTTCTCTGTTGATGGTCACCGAATCCGCGACCTTGCCAGTGCTTTTGTCTAACACTTCGTAAGTGGCAGCAAGGTTCTCACCTGAATTATCTTTGACACGCATCGTTGGCAAAGCAAAGGTGCCAATCTCTCGTTCAGAACGGAGCCCTAAAATCTGAATGCTAGGCCCCGTCGAATCCTTTACCGACAAAGTCACTTTTCGTTCGCGATATTCTTCCCCCTCGTAGACGCGATAAAAAACGGTATATCCATTCATATCGGTCACGGTAAAGGAACCATTTGTTATCGGAACGTCATTTCCTTGGGAATCTTGTGCCGTGATAAACAAATTATCATTTAAAGTATAAGTCTTTCCTTCTTTCGTTTTGACTTCCGTCAAATCGGGTTTATAACGTTCCCCCGCTTCGATGGTCGCGTTTTGATCAACGAAATTTTCTAACGTTCCCCAAGTTGTCTTTTGATCGCCTCCGCCTGCGCAAGAAGAAATCAACAAAGCCAAACCCAAGAAGAAGAATGGAGTTTTCGTGCGTTTCATTCTCGTTCCTCCTCAATATTCAATGCTCCCTGGACGGGTTTCACTCGCCCAAGAGAAATAAAGGTTGTCGATATAGAAGGGATAGTCTTCGTTTTCGGTGTATTCGGGATAAACGAAGCGAAGTTTTCCTCCTTCCGCAAAATTTTCAAATTTCGTTAAGGCAGGTTCCATCGATAAGGAGAATTTCATCCACTCCTTCGGCTTTAATTGCAAGGAACTATAAACGGTTTGCTCCGCATACAAGAAATCGAATTCCATCCATTTCATGGAATTGGTTCCGTTATAAATCCAAAAATTCAACACCAATTGCTTGGCCAATGTCGCATCGACTTGATGCAAAATGGAAGCTTCTGTCACCAAGGAAGAGAAGATGATCGATGACCAGTAACCATTGTTCTTAGGGCTTGGATGGCAGGTCCAGCTATAGATGTAATCGCCACTTGGCGCCTCGAGTCCAACGGAAGTTGCTTTCACAATACCGCCATCAGGTTTGGCGTCGGCAGGCCCTGCCACATCCACCGCCATTTCTTGCAACGGATCTTCGAAGTTCATGAATTCCATTGGATCTAGACGAAGTCCTTCGCCTTTTGGCGGAGCCACGATGTAACGTTCGATTTTGATATTATCGAGATAAATATGAGGTGCTTCTTCTTCGTTTCGCGTTCCGCTATTGCCAAACTGAACGTAGAATCCATCAATTTTCGTCACATCAAATAAAAATCCTAACGAGGTTTGATCGACTTGATATTTGATGGTCGACCATGTTTTCGGAGCCAAGGTTTGCCACTCCGTTTTGGTCAAAGTGTTGGTATAAGCAGTAGGAATCGACGGGGCAAGTCCGACCGCAACATTGATTTCTTTCTCTTCTGCGTTATAAAAATCAAAAACCAATTCTTTGGTGGAAGAATAATCGCGATAATCGAATTGATATTTCTCGGAATAATTGGGGAACAAAAAGGTAGCGGGTTCTTTTTTCGCATAGCTGCCTAGTGGTCGGAAAAGACACGATTTTCCCGTCCCATCTCGACTATATTCCGGATTTTCATTTTGATAAATGGCTCCAGATGCAGGGCCGACCCGAATGAATGAGAAATCAGAGTCCCAGTCGACAAAATCGGAATAAATGGTTTCTGGCGCATCCGAAGGGTTCACGCTGGAAGAAATCTCTCCTCCCTTGTCGCACCCGCCCAATAACAAGGCCATGACGCCGACAAGAGAACCAAGGCGAATTGTTTGTTTCATCGTTTTTTCTCCTTATCCTTGATATAGGGTTGTGCCCATGAAATAAAGATCGCTACGAGCGGGCAAAGCCACTCCGCTTGGAACATCAGCGAAACGGAAATCGATTTTCTCGACCGCTCCAAGATCTGCCCAATCTAATCCAGCGATGTTATTCCAAGAGACCAAATTCTCTCCCTTCTTTAACGTCAAAGAGACTTCTTGCGATAAGGCAATCTTGTTTTTGTATTTCACTAACATTAACAAGGGCAACGTCTCTTTCTCTCCGCCATCGAAATAGAACTTAAAGACCGCTTTCACGACTTTGTCATTGAATTCCGATAGATAAGAAGGTTTCCAAGTTACTTTCTGGAAGCGTTTTACTTCATCGCTACCAACGGCTCGTAAGGACAATTGAACAGCATTCTCCCCATCTTTTTGAGTGAACGAAGCACCCGTCAAATCAGCGCCAGAGAATTCGGCAGGGCTTTGACTATTGACGTCATGAACCACGACTCTACCTGGCAATCTTCTCTTTAAGGAGTAAGTCTTTCCTTCGGCATTTGTCGCTTTGAACGTGGCGACTTCTGCCGAGGAAGACGTCATATCAACTCCATAATGGTAGAGCGTTCCTCCGGAAGTGGATTCTTCGGAGATTTTGTTTGCTCCTTCTACCGTTAAAGTAACACCAGAAGGAACATAAACACCATAATCCAAATGTCCTTTGCTATCGTCGCTATAACTCGGGAAGACAACGCCACTATCGCTAAATTCAGATAAATCAAGCAATTCCGCTCTCGCGCCAACAAAGTCATCGACCGTTCCTCCAAGTTGCATGCCATTTACCATCTTGGAGATCATGGAAGTGAAACTGGAGGAAGCATCAAAAGACATCCCGATTGTTTGAGCGACTTTTCGATATTCTTTTTGGATGGACTCCATTAATTCGTATTCTTCTAAGCCGTCGCGAATGGAAGTCAAGCGAATCGTTGGTAATGGTCCATCGACCCCCATCGTTTTGCCAGGACGGAAAAGATATCCTTCGCCGGGATAGATATCGAATAAAGCTGCCGTGCTGTAATAGTCATCAAGATAACGATAATAATGGGGGCCACCACCGATACTTTGATAAGCAGCATAAGATTCCGTAGCCCAATAAAGGTTTCCACGTACCCCATAAAGATTCTGTAACCATCCTACTAATCTTGGTCCATAGCCTAAATCATCGATGTGATAGGTTGGGAAGGGGGCAGCCGGAACTAAGCATCCATACCACCATCTTTCATCAGGATTGATTTCTTGATATTTATTGCGCATGGCAACGGTGTCGTAGCTATCAAACAATGGGCAATAAGTGTCAATCGTCCCGTCGAAATCTTTGGTATAACTTTGCGTCACGACGTTATGAATCTTCGAGGTAGAGGCCACCAAGGCATCGACGAAAGCATCATCGACCCCATAAGTGTTTTTTAATTCTCCCCGTAAATCCTCAATCATTTTTCGAATCTTGGACAATGCCTCTTGGTGATAAGAAAGAATGGTGGCGCAATAAGAAGGCTTCGTTCCGTTGGCTGCTGGTTCATCAATGCAATAAACGCGGCAACGTTCTAACAAATTGACTTTTTCGCGGCAAGAAACTTGAACAATTGGCTTCAAATAACGTTGGAACCCTTCGGAATAGGATACGGCCGAAGCCAAGGAAACCGGAATCGTAAAATTGGTAAAACGATCCGCTCCAGGCCCAAACACCGTTTCATCGCTGCCATAGTGATACATTTCCACCACTTTCTCTGCATAATAAGCGGCATCTTCGTCCGTGCCGGCGGTATCGGTAACTAAACTCGTGGGACAGACCCGATATTTCATTAACGCTTTATGATAGAGGTCTTGCATCCGTTGTGAGCCGTTATATTCACCGATACAGTGCGTCCAGGTATCGGAGAACATACTTAAGGTAGAGACGTCAGGATTCACAACGATGTTTCGCACGCGAAGAGTAACAGGAACTTCGATTTCTTTGTTGCCAAGTAAAATCAAGAAAGTGCCACGATATGTCCCTTCTTTTTGGTTAAATGGAATATTGAAGTCAAAATATAGACTTAATCGTTGTCCTTTGGCGATGGTATTCACGCCTTTTTTCATGGCCGCTTCATAAGGAAGCATGGCGTCAGGATAATAACCAGAAGAAAAATTACGAACCCTACCATTAAAAAGAGCAGGCACATTCACGTACATTGCTTGATATAAATCGATGTGGCTTGCTGCATAAACCTCATCGCCACCATCACGTTTGAGATCTTGTAACGTCACTCGGTATGAAGCATTATCTTCCGGCTCCAACACGATTTGAGCCGCTTCTGCTTCATCTTTGGCAGCATCGACATTAATTTCGCCTGTCCCGTGAACGTATTTTCTTCCAGAACGGAGGACTTTTTCTACAAAGGGTGCACTCCAAAGTTCTTGGCTATCCGCCGCTTTCACCCGCAAAGCAGGTTTTGAAGCATAAGACAGAGCCAGTAAGAATCCGCCCGATAAGAGCAATAGATGAATTCCCTTTTTCATAAAAAGTCCTCCTTGTTCTGATACGTAATTATTTAATGAATCCGGCGAGTCTTAACGCATTGTTCCATTTCTCGCCGTTGTTGTTGGTCCAATAATCGATATCCCGATCGTAAGCGGCTTGAGCCGACCACTCGTTTTTTGGATCCAAAGAACCATTTTGGGCATAGTTGATATCCCAAGCGCCATTTAAAGCATAGGAAGTCCAAATGCCTAAATTCCCAAATTTCACGAGCGGCATATTCGTGCCAAGCGGCATGCAGGTGGAGTTGTAGATGCTCTTTTCTCGCATGTCGATCACGCTCTTTTGTAAATCGGAGAAATCATTGAAAATCGCCTTGTCCGACATCTTGTATTTGAATGGCAAGGTCGCGCCACCCGTGGCTTTGGCATAAATCTCTTGCGCTTTGTCTGTCGCCATAAAACGTAAGAAATCGACCGCTACATCTTTTCCTGCCGCATAAGAAGGAATACAAGAATGGAAGCCAGCGCCTAAAGATAGAGTGACGCCTCTTGCGTCCATGATGGTTTGATAATCCGCCTCAGTGACGCCATCAATATTGGCCATGCCAAAAGTTTTGCCGTCATCAATCGCTTGCACGACTTTTCTTAACGTTGCATCGTCAGGAATCGACGGAGTTTTTTGACGAATTGAGGAGATGATCGGTGTCTTCATCATCTTGAAGTGATAAGGAGATGCCGCTAGATCTTCTTTGTTCTCTTCCGCCAGCCAGTCGCCGTTGCACATAAAGACGCCTTTGCCTTGGAAATAGAATTTCTGAGCAGCTTTGAAGTCGGTGGCAGCACCACGTGCATAACGAAGCCCGTTCTCTTTCATCGAAAGCTTAATCAACTCATTCATCGCTTCCTTGCGGCCAACTTGTTTAAAGATGTCAGAACTCTTTTCGACATAGTTTTCGCCATCGAAGCCAATGCCTTGATAATAGTTATAGATGTTGTCGATCCCTTCGTATTGGCCCCACCAAATCTGATAGAGATAACCCATATAATCGCCGCCAGCCGAATACATATAGGTGTATCCCTCTTTATATTTGTCGTTGCCTTCTTTAATTTTATTGGAGACTTCAATCAATTCCTCGCTGGTGCGCGGAGGCACATCGTACCCGAAAGATTTGTAAAGTTCCTCGTTATAAACGATTCCCATCATGCCACTTCCCCACAAGAAGTCATAAGTTTTGTAAGGAACGTTGCCAGAGAAGGAATTCTCACCAACGCTGTAATAAGCGGTCTGCGCTTTCCAGTCATCGCGGAGTTTATCGTAAACCGTGATATCCTCTCCTGGTACTTTGGAATGATAAACCACGTCCGTCAAATCGACGCTGCGGGCATTGCCTTGATTGTCTTCGCCCATATAAGGGGTGACGGAATCAGAGAACACCAAATCAACGGTGTTCACGCCTTCGCCAGCATCCAAACGGGTATTGATGGCGCTACGATCAGCGCTGGTTTCGAAAATCGTTTGCAAATTCGGATATTTTTCTTTGACCCACGCTTCTTCTTTGAAAGCATCCAACAAGTCTTTGGTCCAATCCGACCCAAAGCCTAATTTTGCCGTCCAAACCTCAAGCGTTTGATCGGTGTCTGGCACCTTCTTGTTGCAGCCCGTTAAAGAGCTTAAACATGCTGTAAGTAGAGCGCATACAGGGATGAGGCGAGTCGGATTTTTCTTGTTCTTCATCATATTTTCCTCCTTGTGTATGGGAACAATTATTAAGAATCAAAATAGAATTAACCTTTAATCCCGCCAATCGAAAGATTCGACATGATTTGATCGGCGAAGGCGATGAAAACCGCAAGCACCGGAATGGCCATAATCGCCAATAAAGCGAAATAAACTGGCGGATTGGTGAAACGCAACGTGTCGTTACCATTCGATAATTCAAAGACACCAGATGCCAAGGTGGGATAATCAGGCAAGTAAATAAGCATCGTCCCGGAATCGTTCCACGATCCGATGAACGTCATAACACCAAAGGTAGCAATGAGAGGCATTGACATCGGCAAGATGATGCGGAAGAAAACGGTGTAATCGTTGCCGCCATCGATATAAACGGCTTCAGCATAGTTCGAGGAAATGCTCTTGAAGTAACCGTACATAATTAAGAAGTTTCCTCCGAAGCCGCCTAAACCAGTGAAGACAACAAACATCGGATTGTTATAGAGACCAAGGCGATAATAGAAGGTAAACGCCGCACCATTCGTTCCGAAAATCGGGATGGTCATGCTGGTAAGGACGAACGCGTAAATAAGCGCACGACCTTTAAATTCAAATTTCGCCATCGCATAAGCCGTCATCATCGGAACCAAAACGCCCATGACGACGCGAAGTCCGCAATACCAAATGGAATTCCACAACATTCCCCAGAAGTTGGTCTCCACAAGGCCTTTTAAAGAGATGCTAGTGAACGCTAAACCCCAGTTTTTGAATTCCCAAGTTTCGGGGAAGGCAAATGGTTTGCCATAAAATAAATCGCTGTAATATTGGCTTTCGGACTTAAAGGAATTAAGCACCAGCCACAAAACTGGATAAAGCAGCAAAATTGCCCAAATTAAGAAGATGATAAACGCGATGATATAGATGATACGATCGTGCACCGAAAGCTTGCTGTTCGCAGATTGCCTAGGACGGTAAGGCCGATTTTTGAGTGAAAACAAAGCGCTTTTCATCGTTAATACTCCACGGTTGAGAATTTCTCAGCCAAATGTCTGACAAGGAAGACAATGGGAAGGTTGATAAGGGTGAAGCAAAGGCCAAGGGCAGAAATATAACCGTATTTGCCAATGCCTGTTGTTCCATTCGTATAGACCGTATAGAAGAACCAGTTCGCAATGTTTTGCGCTCCTGGCGGGTTGCCGAAGAGGAAGGTTGGCGGCCCTGCGTTCAAGATGGCACTGACATCGAGCAACAAAGTCATCATAAAAGTCGGCATAATCAACGGGAAAATCACGTGAATGAATTCTTGGAACGGAGTTAATCCATCGATTTTGCCAGCATCAATTAAATCCGGCGGAATTCGCGCCATTGCACTGTAGAACAAGATGTTGCCGGCTGCACTGGTGAAGAATGAATAGGCAATCAAAGCCCATTTCGCGGTTTTTTCGTTATAAAGGATTCCTTCTTCAGGGACGTGAATATGGAGCCAACTACAAAAGACTTCGAATGGACCTTGCGGGAAAAGGAATTGGGAATAAGCAATGACCATAACCATGGTCGGAATGATCGACGGCAGATAGAAAATAACTCGGAACGCTTTATACCCCTTAATGCGCTTGTAAATGAAATAAGAGACAAAGAACGATGCGGGCAAACCGACGAATTCCTGAATGGCAAAATAAAGTAAGGTATTGAGCAAAACCGGGGTCATATCGGCTTCATAAGGATCAGTAAAACGCTTTACGACTTCCTTAAAATTGTCTAGTGTCCAACGATTCCATGGATCTTTAAAGGCCAAAACAACCGTTTGACCATTAATAAAAATCCAATTCACAATCAAATAGATGAGAGGAATCAAAATAAAACTCCAGGCAAAAAATACTTGCCCTCGACGTATCGGACGTTTTTTGTAGTTCCCTTTGTTTCGACGTTCTTTTGGCGAACGAGCGAAACGCTGCGAAGACGAAACCATTCGATCTCTCCTTTGCTTTACGTGTTGCGATTACCAGCGAGATAGATTATTTGGAATGCAGATGATATCCTTTATCTTCTCGTTATTGGCTAAGTTTAATGTAGTTGAGAGCGCTTTCTTTTTGTTATTGATTTCTTACTATCTAGTTATAAAATTTGTTTGCTGCTGGAGGTTTGTAACGCCATGCCCAATTATATGACAGCGGATCGTAAAGTTTATCTCGATCCAACCCCACTGAAGACGAAATATAACGTAAAAGAGATTTACCAAATCTTTACTTATCTCTATACTCCAAACTTTTCTTTCATGGGCGAAAGCCACGAGCCAATGGAGCTCGTTTATGTGCAACAAGGTTCGATTACCGTTTCGACCGCCCGCTACTCCTTGGTCTTAAATGACGGCGACATGCTGATTCACAGACCTTGGGATTACCACCGTGTCAAAGCCAACGGGGTTCAATGCCACGTGATGTTCTTCACTTTTAAATTAACAGGGGGAAAGAAAGCCCCTGATGAACTTTGCGATCGCATCGTTCATGCCGATGAAATTGATCAATTTTATCTAAAAACCATCTACCACCAAGGCATTAAATTAATCTCCCATAACGTAGATGGAAAATCGTTAGGAAGTAATGAGAGCTATTATTTGGAACAAGAAGTGAAGGACTCTTTGGAATTGCTGCTATTAAGAATCGCCTCGCCTTGCCCTGCTACCAAAGTCAATCAAAGTGGCCAAAGCCCAAGTAAGTCCAGCAAAATCGTGACCAAAGTATTGACTTATCTAAATGACAACATTGATAAAACCATTCGCTTGGAAGACATTGCAAAACTGTTTAATTACAGCGTTTCTCGTATCTCTGCCGTTTTTAAAAAAGAGATGAACGATTCCGTCATGAGTTATTTTGTGAAGATGAAAATCAAAAAAGCTTGTGAATTGATTGCTTTGGGGACGTTGTCGTTAAAAGACATCTCGGACAGTCTTTCTTATGACAACGTTCAATATTTCTCGACCCAATTCAAAAAAGTAACCGGTTTGACACCAGGACAATTCCGAAGCCAATCCGCGATCGACGTCGATTATCAAAACATCGTTTTCGAAAAAGTGTGATGCTTGGTTGAAAAACGATTTAAGGATTTTCTCGTAGTCCCTTGCGATAAAAAGAAGGGTAGAAATCTTCATTGATGTATCGATCGAAGACAGCGCAAGAAAAGGAAAGGAAGGCAAAAGAAAGAGGGGAAATCCATAGGAATGACAGCAGTAACATTCCTCCAAAGGCACCCAAAAACGACACCTTGGTCAAATAGGTTTCAAACGCCCAAAACGGAGCCATCATTAGTCCCATTGCTAACAAGGTGACGGGATAAGTCCGAATCGAGAGTTTCAAAGCGTTTTTCAAGGTATCGAAAAAGGAAAGACGGTAATAGACGCTTTGAAGAGAGAACCACAAAGCAATCGGAATAAAAAACGCTACCAATAAAGCAGATAACACCATTTGAATGATGGTGGAAAAGGAAAGGTTGATCAGAAATTTCGCTAAGGCAACAAAAGCAAAAGCAATTACGAAACGAAGTCCTTGGCTTTTTAACCCTTCTTTAAAATCCTCTTTGAGAAATATGGGTTCATTCCATAACATCTCCTTGAAAATCTGAACAACGCCAGAAAAAAGAAAAGCAAACAAAGCGATGGCAATCACTTCTCCTCCGCCATAAATAAGATTAGCGAAAAGACGCGCTTGTTGAATGGTTTCTTCGTCAGGATTCTCTAAAGAAGCGACGACCGATAGCAAATGGAAATCTTTAAAAAAGAGAACGAGAAGGAACGGCAAAAAGAATAAACCGGTTAAAAACGAAATCCAGGCAATCGTCGAAAAACGTTCGCGAAAAATATCGAAATATTGTGCTGGGCGCGTTGCAGGCAAATCGCCCAAAACGAAATCCTTTTGGGCCGCTTTCCTTTTTCGTTTCATTGTTGCAATAGCCGTTTTGCCATGGTCACGGCCCTCCCCTCTTCTCCCGCCTTCGCTTGCGATAAATCCCCTAATTGAACGGAATTTTTGTTGAAGAACAAATACATGTCTTCTAAAGGAAAAGATAAATCGGAAAGCAAATTCGTTTTCGTATTAGCGTCATAAACCTTGATTCCGTAGGCTTTCTCGTCATAACGAAGCGCTCCTAAAGAACCAAGCGTCTCGACATAACGAGTGGAAATCGGCGCAAAATGGTAGGAACTTAATTCTTGATTCGTCTCTGTCCCAGGGAGAATCAAAACATCGCTGATTTCATAACCATAACTTTCTAGCAAAGTGGAATGATAAGAACTATTCTTCGAACTTAACCGATATTCAAATTTCTTGATCCCCTCGGGAGGGTTCTTCACCAATTCTTCCCCTTTCTTCCAAGAAGCAGATTCTGTGGTGACAAAGAAAGCAAGCCGTTCTTCTTTTTTTGGCATCATGATGGTGCGAAACTCCGTGACGAAAACAAGAATAACCACCAAGGCATCCACCACATAAACCCACCAATAACGAGTTAGCGCTCCCTTCCTAGTTTTCATGCGATTTCCTCATAGGAAAGTAAGACTTCTCCGGATTTCTCGATACGTAACGGACGCCCCAAAGGAGGCAAAGAGCCATTCTCTTGATCCACATAAAGAGTTCGTTTCCCTTCTTTGGTCTCCATCTCAATTTCGGTAAGATGGATGCCTGAAGCGATGGTTGTAGGTGAACCAATCAAATTGACACTTCCTTCTAAGACCTCAGGCGACGATTTCAAAAGAAGGATCCAAAAAGCACTCTCGTGACGTTTCGGGAGCGCATAAGCGGTAAAGAGGGCAATCGCAGCAAATTGGCCTAAAATGACGCCAACGATGACTAACGTTTCGACCAAGACAGGATGACCAAGCTTAGCGAAAAAGGCAAGTCCAATTCCTACCGCAAACACCATCACGAAAAGAAGGATAGAAGCCCATTGGGCTTTCTTTCCTTTTCGCTCGTTTTCTTCTTCCTCTTTTAACGTGTGGTAGGTGACTTTCATAACAAACTGGCTTTCTTCATTTCCTGGATCAAGGGCAAAGGGGAATCAAAAATCTCAGTTGGGGTTCCTTCTAAAATGTTTTTGCCTTCGTCAAGAACAAAGATTCGGTTGCCGATTAACAAGGCTTCTTTGAAATCGTGGGTAACGTAAATCCCGATGCAATTTTGATCCGTAAGAATTTCTTTAACCCATCCGCGAGCATCCTCTCTCGTTTTTTGGTCGCAATTCGAAAAAGGCTCGTCAAGTAAACAAACGGATGGGTTTCTGATCAAGGCTCTTGCGATGGCAACGCGTTGTTGCTGACCGCCTGAAATGTGACGTGGCTTTCGAGTAAGGCACGCTCGCAAACCCGTTCTGTCCGCCATCCGATAAACCCTTTCTTTGATTTCTTCTTTGCTTGTCCCCATGATCTTTAACGGAAAGGCGATGTTATCAAAGACGGTGATCATCGGATAAAGTTGGTATTCTTGCGAGACAAAAGCAAAATTCCGATCTCGTGGAGCAACCTCATCCAGCGACTTGCCATTCAAAGAAACATTTCCTTCGTAATCCAATAAGCCAAGAATGGTTTTTAGCAACGTGCTTTTTCCTGATCCCGAAAGTCCGATGACCACATTGATTCCCGAAGCAAATGATGCATTAAAGCCTTTTAAAGCGTGGGTGATTGTCTTTTTGTCGATATAATCGACGAATAAATCGCGAACTTCCAAGTGATTCATAGCCCTATTATCAAATCTTTTGAAATTCAAGTAAATGAAGAGACGCAAGACGGTTGTTTTTTAAACAAGAAGAAGCAAAAAAGAGAGAAGGGAATGAAAAATTCTTCTTTATAATGAAACCATGCAATTCCCTAATCATTTCATCGCTGCGTCTTCCGATTTTCAAGCCATCGATCATTGGGTTCCGGCCCCTTATTTTCGAAAATCATTTATTCTTCCCCAAGTAGAACCGTCCGAAATCGTTCTTTGTGGATTGGGTTTTTATCGTCTTTGGATCAATGGACAAGAAATCACGGACGGCGTATTGACTCCTTATATCGCTAATCCCGATCATTTTCTTTATTACGATCGTTATGATGTGACCCCTTATCTTAAACCAGGCAAAAACGTCATCGGTATTTTGTTAGGCAATGGCTTTCTAAACCAAGGGACAGTGAGTTGGAATTTCAATCAATCTCCCTTCCGCGATGCGCCTAAAGTTGCCTTAGGATTCTATCAAAATGGCGCGCTATCTTTCGAAAGTGACACCTCTTTTAAAGTGGCTTCTTCACCGATTCTTTGGAATGATTATCGCGGTGGCGAATATTATGACGCAAGAAAAGAGATCCCGGGCTGGAATGCCATCGAATTTGATGATTCCGCTTGGCAAAACGCGATCGAAGCGAAAACGCCAAAAGGAGAACCAACCTTTTCTTCTTCGCCACGAATCCGTTATTTTGAAGAGAAAAAGCCTCTGGCCATCCGTAAAACCAAACGAGGATACGTGTACGTTTTCCCAGAAAACGAAGCTGGCGTAACGAGATTATCCATTCAAGGAAAAGAGGGACAAACCATCGTCCTTCGTTATGGAGAATGGATGCTGAACGGTGAATTCGATGATGCCTTCATTCGGCTCGGAGAAGAAACGCCAGATTGCTATTCTCAAATGGATACCTACGTTCTAAAAGGTGGCGCAAAAGAGACTCATGTTCCTTCGTTTGTCTATCATGGATTTCAAATCGTGCTGGTCGAAGGCTTAAAGGAAGAACAAGCCACTCCTAATTTGCTGACCTATCTCGTGATGCATACCGATCTTCCCCGAATCGGTTTGTTCCATTCGTCGAATGTTACGATGAATCGGTTGGTCGATATGGCCGACGTTTCTTATTTAGCAAACTTCTTTGATTTCCCGACCGATTGCCCGCATCGCGAGAAAAACGGCTGGACAGGAGATGCCGCCTTATCGATGGACTATTTCTTATGGACGCGCGACTCTGTCGCTTCCTTGAAAGAATGGTATCGTTCTGTGTTAAAAGCAATGAATGAAAAAGGGGCAATCCCAGGCATCGTCCCGACAGGCGGATGGGG
>CADAUN010000013.1 GCA_902791085.1 uncultured Erysipelotrichaceae bacterium
TTACGAGAAATACGAGGCGAACCAGCTGGAGTATTACGGGATTCTGATGAAGAACGGCCGCGTCCGTTTGGACAGCAAGCGTTTTCGCAAGTTCTTCCCGCTCCCCGACGAAAGGATCGAGCACCGCAAATCGGTCTATTACACCCCTACACGCGTCAAAGCCGCGGACTACATCTGCAACGTCTTCCACATGGAGGTCTCCAAAATCAAACGGCTTTGGATGGACGAATACTCCAAGGCAATTAGGATTATCAAGACCCCGCGGCAAGCCGAAGACGATGCGCGCTTAGGGCTTTGGTCGGACGGAATACTAGAACCAGACGAGGTAGAGATGGGGGCCCGCATCGCAGGCTTTAAGCGGAACGCAGAATACAGGCTCGTAATCAAATCTCTGTATGCTCAGTTCTTCCATCAGTTGATGTCGGACCTGGATGCGTTATGCCTCCGGATCATGGTGAGCCAGGGCTACTCCGGTGACCGATTCACGAGGCAGATCTTCGACACCTATCTCCAAGGTAAACAGCCTAAAGGCTCCCCCGCCATCGGTTTTGAAAACTACGAGCATTACCACATCTATGATGAGGCCTATTGCGTTTGGAACCTTCTGAAGCATAACGCCGTCAGCGCGTACCAGGCTTTGAAAGAAAAATACCCAGACCGCATCTATGACCCTGATGACAGCTATCAGAACGGGCAGTCTTCGCTATCGGTCATCAAGATCGACGAGAAGTATATCCTGTTCGTTTTGGACCACATCTGCGACTTCTTCGATGAGGTATGCAAATACGCCTTCGGGGAAGACCCCAATGTCGCCAAATGGGATAACGACGACTATTTCCTCAACATTGTTAACGACACAATCGAAACCATCGAGAACCCATTGGGGCTCCCCGCATGGCTATAAAAGGGATAAAGCATGAAAGCATTATTCATTTCCTTCATTAGGAACATCGCCAAGAAAAATGGATTCGGGGGCGACTTCTATCGCGACTCCCTGGAAGATCAATACGAAAAACTAAAACTCAGGATCCCGCCCGAGCGCAGAATTGAGTCTTTGGAGCGGTTCGTCGAAAGCACATTCACAACGGGCTTTTGGAAGTATTACTACATCTCCTGCCCGAATTTCCTCCGCGAACTAAGGTCCGAAAATGACGGGATGATGTCCTTCCTCGACAACGTCGTCATCAGGCCCGAGTTAACCCTATCGATGCGCCAGTGCCTGCCCGACGGGCAAAACGTCATCCTCATCGGCAACATCGCCGAAAGAGGTGACCGCGCTGAATTCACCGTCAAGGGAATCGAATTCATCGACGAGTCCATGTCCGCCCCCGGGGACAAGAAAGTCCGCGTCACCGCTGTCAATGCATTCGGACTCACCTCTTTCGTAAATCCCAAGACCGGACGAACGGTAACCGTTCCGAATTGGAAGGACGCCAACTGGAAGAGTTACGAAAACCTCCTTACCCCAGACTTCATCAAGGAATTGATTGATTCCTGTTTCACGGTCAACAACCCGTTGGAGGTCCGCCAGACCTACGACCAATGGCACCGCTACATGGAGTTCCGCAAGTATTACCTTTCGGAACAGACCAAGAGAAGTTTCAAACTCGATCGGGTCCTTTACCTGCAATCCTACGCGGTAAACAAGAAGGAATATAAGAAAAGCCAGTCGATCTACGAAAACTACATCCTCGATGGCGTTGCGGATTTCGTAAAAGGCGAAATGGTCGTTTTGTCCGACAAGGTCGAAAACGCCGAGCCCTTCCCTCTGATTCGTCTCGACATAGACCGGAACAAAAAACAGTTCATGGAAGCCCGCATATCGCGTGGAAAGCGCCTCGTGAGCGAAGAGGAAATCAAAATCCGCTCTTTGGCTGGCGATAACGTTTTCATTACCAGCGGCGATCCTTCCGCTTTGGGAGGAGAAAAGTCCGCTGGGGTCTTCGCCAATCTGCTTCGCCAGGGCTTCGAGCTAGGCGATAGGTTTAGGGCAGTAACGAAAGACATCGCCCCGGAAGACCATCTAAGGCAGCTTGAAATCGACCATAAGTACGCATTCGAGAAGGCTTCCGACGAAATCGACGCGAAGTACCAAAGAATCATCGAGCGAGAACTCGATGTGTTGGTCCAGAGCAAGGACCGCGAAATCACCGTGGCAATTCTAGAGAAAATCCGGCAGGAAGAGGCTTCTTTGGAAGCGCGACTAGATAGCGATGTCTCGGCCAACGAAGACCAGTCCGTCCTTTCCGCCATCAAAGAAGAAAAGCGGCGCATCCAAAGGGAGAATCCGCAAGGCAAGAAGGAATCGGACGCCGAATACCAGGCAAGGTTGAGAGAATTGTATGAAACCATCGACGTCGCCAGGCTTTACCGCGATAGGAACGAGAAGCTCGTCGAGGATTTGAAAAAGAGGGAAACCGAAGCAGGAAAGCGCGAATTGGAACGTTACAAGAAAGCGACCTTGAGCGCCCTTCAGGTTAAGTATCGCGAAGACGTCCGCAACGAAAAGGTTGAGGCGAAAAACGGAATTGACGAGGATTATGACCAAAAGCGCAAGACCGTCATCGAGAACGAGACCATCTACCGTATTTCCCTCTACTTCCGCCTCCCCGAAGGAATGACCG
Source organism: uncultured Erysipelotrichaceae bacterium (assembly GCA_902791085.1). Lineage (GTDB taxonomy): Bacteria > Bacillota_I > Bacilli_A > RFN20 > CAG-826 > UBA4951. The sequence goes on from CADAUN010000013.1 coordinate 2,625, forward strand.
AGGTCAAGAAGGAAACCGTCACGACCATCGAGTCCTGCGCCCATATCGTCTATGACTCAAGGGCGGAGAAGGCAAAGCTCAAAAGGCAGGAAATGGCCTTGGATTCCTTTTATTCCGGCTACGTCAAAAATCCCTACCTCTCCACGTATCTTTTCGATCCCACCGGACTCCAAGATCCCACCCAGCAGCTCGACGCCGATTGGACTTGGTTCCTAGAATCGCTAAACGAAAAGCAAAAGGAAGCCGTCAGGAAGGCCGTTTACAGCAACGGCATCTTCCTCCTCCAAGGGCCTCCGGGAACCGGCAAGACCCAAGTCATCGCCGAGACGGTCGCCCAGCTTGTCAAGAAAGGCAAGAAGGTGCTCATTTCAAGTGAGACCCATAAGGCCATCGACAACGTTTTCGAACGCCTTCCCAAGACCGCCGAAATCGTTCCTATTCGTCTGATTTCATCGCGTGGCGATAGGAAGAGGGAGAACGGATACGAGCCTCAGTACCTCGTCGACAACTTCTACAAGAACATCTCCGACGCGATGCGAAAAGCCGTCACCCGTTACCAGAACTTTCAGCGCAACAAAGACGAGTTTGAGGAAGAATTCGAGAAGCTGAAGAGCCTGAGGGCGAAGATACAGCGCCGCCAATCGCTCCTGGATGAGGCCAAGAACAAAATCGCTGCCCTGGAGCAATCGGCCAAAGGGCTCAATTCGGAACGTTCGTCGAAAAAGGAATCGCTCGACGACATCAAGATTGATCTCGACCTCCTCCGCAGGACGAGGCGCAGAATCGAGAAGAATCGCCTCACCGCAGATGAGGACATCGATCAGGCCCTTCTCGGCAAGTATTTCGCTTCGATAAAGGAAGATTTCACCAAGCCGATGTTCTCCACCACCGACATCTCATCGCTTTTGGATGCCGTGGAATCGATCGACCTGTCACTTGTCCGCCGTGAGTTGACGCTACTGGACCCCGAATCCAACGCCGCTTTGCTCGAAGTCAAAAAGATGGAGCTGAAGCGCCAGATGGAATCTTTCATCGACGAACTAGGCGACCCATTGCCCGGAAAAGAAGACGAACACGAGAAACTGAAGGCCGAGCTACGCGCCGTGCTCAATCAACAAAGAGCGGCAAGCGAAGCCGGATCAACGAATCTCAATTTGCAGATTAGGAGTGTGTTCGATTATGCCTTTATTACGCAACACGCCGATGAAATCGAGGATATCCTCACCCGTTTGAAGGATCGGCTATCCGAGGCGAAATCCGCATTCTTTGATGCTGAATTAGACCCAAGAATCGGTGAGATGGAAAGACGTGTTGCCGCCGCGGAAGCGGAGATAAAAGGCCTCGCGGACCAGATCAAGGGCATCAACGAGCAAATCGCCGAGATCCAAGAGGAGGACGATTTCAAGGAAATCCAGGAAAGCGTCTCGCGCCTCCAGGATTCCATCGGCAAGTTCTTCCGCGAATTCGAAATCACCATCCCTTACGACTCCATCGACTCCGCTTTGGAGATCATCCAGTCCAGATGGAACGAGATGCAGGTGAACTTCGCTGCGCAGGAGGCCGAAAACAAAGCCAAGATTCCGATGTACAAACGTATCGTGGACTACATCTCTTCCCCGGAAGTCATCGAAGAAGACCGCCGTGCATTCACATCGGAATTATTCGATAGCGCGAATGTTTTCGGCATTACCTGTACCAGCAGCGACCGCTTTGGAAGAAACAATCTCGACGTCCTTTCCGATTACGGAATCGAGGGCATCGATATCAAATCGGCCGGCATCGACGTTGTCATCATCGACGAGGTTTCGAAATCAAGTTTCATCGACCTGCTCATACCGATCCTATACGGCAAGACTGTCATTTTGGTCGGTGACCACAGACAGCTTCCGCCGATGTATGAATTTGCCAAGCTCAGGGCGGAGGATTTCGAAGGCCTCGACCCCAAGTACATCAACGAGGATCTGAATAAGGAATATACAAAGCTGTGCGAAGAATGTTTCTTCAAGACCTTGTTCGAGCGCATACCCGACGCCTTCAAGACGATGCTAGTGCAGCAATACCGTTGCCATGAGGACATCATGCGGGTTTTCAACCACTTTTATCATGGCCAACTGCGTCTTGGATGGCCGGGGCAGAACAATGCGAAGCAGCACGGCATACGCATCGTCTCCAACGGCCGTCTCATCATCGAGCCCGAAAAGCACGTCTATTTCGTCGACTGCAAAGGGTACGAAACGCATCAGCAAGACTCGACTTCCATGTACAACACCGGTGAGGCCGAGGTCGTCGCCGAACTCGTGAAGAAGATCAACGCCTACCTAAAGGAGAACCCTAGGGCAGACGCGGATAAGCTGAGCATCGGCATCATCTGCACCTACGGCGACCAGGCCAGGCGTATCAAGGAACTGATGCGCAAGGTCAAGACCGATGCTTTCAAGGGCGATTCGGAACGGCTCATCGTTTCTACCGTCGACGACTTCCAGGGCGACGAACGTGATATCATCATCCTCTCAACGGTCCGTAACCCAGAGAAGCCCGAAAGGTCCAATCCTGGGTTCATCCTCGCCTATCAGCGTATCAACGTCGCTCTCTCTAGGGCGAGGCGATTGCTGATCGTCGTCGGCAACAAGAAGTACCTCGAGACAAAGGGGATCATCGATTTGCCTGACGTCAACGGCAACCCTGCCCACGACCAAAAGCACTTCAGGGTATACGAAGAAATCATCAATACCATCGAGTCGTTCGGAAAATCCATCGACGACATCGACGTTTTAGAGAACAAAGGAGGCGTGATCAATGGATAAGTTCACTTTAGAGACTTCCCTTCAATTCCCGGCCTTCCGCCTGACGGAGCTCGTTTCTTACAGCATCGTCAGAAAGCCTAGCGGCGTCGCCTACATCGTCTTGGTTTTGATCCGCGATTCCAAGCAAAGGAAGATGAGGATGGCCGACGCCCTCATCAATTTCGGCGTCCCGGAACGGCTCCACCACATCTTCATGAGCGCGATCAACGACTTGATTCATCAGGGTCTCATAACCTTCTATCACGGCGAATTGATTAGCGCTTCGGCTTTTTCCTCGAGCCGGATCAGTGATTACTCCTTCACCCCTAAGGGCGAGAAGATCTTCGCGGACGGCTACATTCCCGCGACGGACGAAAGCGGAAAGCCGATCGAAAAGGAAACCAAAGTCGATATCTACTACGACGTGGCGATGAACTCCTTCTGCCTGAAGTTTCCCGCCGAGCTCGAAGGAAGACCATTAAAGGACGCGTCCCTCACCCCCGAATTCTTTGATAAGTTCTCCGTCACGAAAAGCGAAGAAGACTTCATCAGCGCATCGAAGGGCCCAGCGATCGGAATCAAGAAGGAAGAAATCGTCACCGGCGTCGAGACGCAGGCGAGGGAGAACTACACGGTCAAATACGAATGCGACATCGAAATCGACGGTGATAAGGGAAGAATCGTCTTTGACGACAAAGCCCTGCAAGCCTTCTTCGAAAACAATTACGAGCCCGCGATCGTTAACAATGCCCTCCTGCTCAAAAGCAAATATCGTTTCCCTTACTCGGAGGTTCCCACACTAAGGCTCAGCCAGTTCCCCGAGGCTTCTATCAAGCGCGTCTTGATACCGAAGGACTTAGAGGAAGTCACGAAACAAAAGATCCGCCTCATGGTCACCAAAGGAAACTATGGAGGCGAAGGTCTCATCTTGAAGACGGATACGCCGCTCCCCTTCAACGCGGAATTCCTCCGCGTGAACGCCCAAGGCAATGCTACCGCCTATGTCCCGGGCAACTTTGAATTCGACGTCGAGGGATTCGGGACCATCCGCGTTCCCCTCGCGTTAGAGATTTCCTTGGAGCAGGACCAACTACAAGAAAGCCTAAGACCGATTGTTTCCGGTCTAAACGCTTTCTCAGCGGAGAACTACGAGAGGCTCGTTCGCATTACCGAATGCAGCAAAGACTATGACGAAGCATATAAAGCCATGGACGGATACCTCGCCAACCTCAATTACACACAGCAAATCGGCGTTCTTTCCGAGATGCGGCCTTATTCGTCCTTGAGCCCCGCGATTTCCCAGAAGGAAAAGGAACTGGTTCAAAAGGCCTACGACGGATATCTAGCCAGCATCGGTGAATCCACATTGGAGACGTTCCTCAAGGTGACGTCGTGGATTCCGAAATATCTCGGTCTATCCCCGAAAGAGGTCCTGGACAAGGTCTTCCAGCAGCTTAGGTCCATTGGCAACCACGTGGGCGTGTTCCAAACGCTTGCGGAGGCCAATTATGACGAATCGCTGGTCTGCTCCTACGTCAATCCCGTGCCCGCGTGTCTAAAAACCAAGCAGGGAACCCTCCCATCACTGGTTTCTTTAATCAATTTCGCCAGCTCGCTGGAACAGCTGAAAAGGATCTGTGGAATCACGGATTACCACGATTTCAGCGTCGACCTCGAATCCATCGACCGAAATGCCGTTCACGTTTCTTATGCCACCGCATCTTCTGAGAGAAAGCGCCTGAGGCCTTTCGAGGTGGAGAACAAGGAACTCTTCCAGGAATTCGACACCTACCTTGGACTCTTTGGGCGCATCAACGACGACATTAGCATGGTGGAAAACGCCTTGAAGAACCCCAACAACATCAGAGCGGAGGTCATCGAGAAGAAAATCAACTCGGGCGACTTCCAATACGTGCTCGTGAACCTTTCCGGAAAACTCGAAGCATTGCTTAAGTCCAAATACGGATTGGACGGCACGCTTTCCGACATGCTGTCCGAAGCGCGCAGGCAAAAGCTGATAGAGAAGGACATCGTCTCCGACCTCCACGATTTCCGTGAGGCCAGGAACGCCAACGTCCATCCGGATGCCCCTTCCGCGAGATTCACGCCAAACGATCTGCGGAGATGGAGCGAGGAGATCTTCGAACTGGCGAAAAAGGAGGATGAAGACAAATGAGTCACCAAACCATCATTTCTTACGAAGGCGTTTCCATACAGATCCAGGCGCAGTGCGACACCGCTTCCGCTTCTTTGTGCAGGATCGATAAAACCATAGAGAAGATCCGCGAGACGGCGAAAATGCTGCGCACCGCCGAGGTACAGGAATACGAGAAATACCTTTTGAAGGCGAAAGAGGAAATCAAAGCCAAGATCGAGGCCTTCAAGAAAACCCTAGAGCGGTACCAAAAGCTCACAACTCGCGATACGAGCGAATATTACAGGGTCGTCGACGAGCTGCGTAGGCAGGGCAACGAATTGGCCACCACGGCCGCTACCCTGACCGGCTCGAAGCTTCAGGCCATCGAGGCCATGATCCGAAACGGCTTGTTCGCTGAAGGCGATGCGGTCTTTCAGCGCATGAAGGACGAAGCCTCGGGTGCGGTAACCGTCGATAGCGAAACGTTGGAGCACATCAACGCCATCGAAGACGTCTCCCTCCGCGAGCTCGCCCTTATCCAGGCGAACAAGAACCAGGGGCGGTCCTTCGAAGCGATTCTGCAGCTTGCCAAAGACGAATACGAACGCCTCCTCGACTCCAGCAAGAGGGGATTCGTGGAAGAGACGGCCGCGGAGATGCGTGCCGGAGGCGTGGACGAGACCATCATCAGCAAGATTGTCGAAGGCTCTTCGTCTATCGACGAGATTTCCGAAGCCGCATCCGCCGCCATCACCGACGAAAAGGTTCGCAAAGAGACGCTGAAGGTTATAATTAAGGCCATCAAAGCGAGGGGTTTCATCGTCGATACTCGCAACAATCTAAAGATCGACCGCGAGAAGAACGTGGTTCGTCTTGTCGCGTTGAAGGCATCCGGTCAAAAGGCCGAATTTGAAATCCAGCTAAGCGGCAAGTTCATGTACCGCTTCGACGGATACGAAGGGCAGGCCTGCAAGAAGGACATCGAACCCTTCATGAGCGACCTCGCTTCCATTTACGACATCAACGTCCTCCACGAGGAGGTCATCTGGGACAATCCGGATAAGATCCAAATGCAGCAATACCAGCATTACAAAACCAACAAGAACTGAGTCTTAAGGAGAAAACACCATGTCATTAGCAACCAGTTTCAACAAAATCCGCCGCAGCGTCGGCATCAAGAAATGCGTCATCATCGACGGCAACGTGGGCGACGTCTATCTCGACAAGAACAAGAAGCTCGTCACCCTGCGCGAATACCTCGAGGAGATGCTCGACGAGATGGAATACCCCGACGTCATCTACTGGGACCGCGTTGAAGGCGCTACCGGCGCTTTGGACCGCCTCCAAATCACCGATTCGGTCGAAGTCCAAGGGGACGCCTATGATTTGGGCGACGACGACCAAGAAGAAGAGAAACCACAGACCGGCGGACTCTTCAAATCCCCCGCCGAGATCATGAACGTCGTCTATAAAAACGTCATCGACAGGAAAAAGAAGGTGGCCTTCATCTTGAACTGGTCCGAATACCTTTTCTCCGTCAACGGCCTATCCGACGACGAAAGGCAGAACATCACCCTGCTTGGCAAGGCACTTAAAGACCGCAAAGTCGAATACCTCAATTCCGACTGCAACGAATCCGTCATCATCATGATCCTAGGCAAATCGACGGGTCTTCCCCTCTCCTTCTACCAAGGCAATCCCGAAGTTGAGATCATCACGCTCCAGAAGCCCGACAGGGACGAAAGGCGCGCCGTCGTCGAGAAGACCGAAGACCAATTCGACGTTCGCCTTACCCAGAACACCCATTCGCTCCTCGATCCGGAAAACGCCCCGTTCATCGACATGCTCGAGGACTTCACCAGCCGTGAGATCATCCAGCTCTGCCGCCTCTCCCAAAAAGAGCCGAAGATGACCTATGACAAGCTCTTCTACCTCTTCAAATACGGCGAAAAGGAGAATCCTTGGGAGAAGCTCGAATACGCTCGCGTGAAGCAAATCAAAGAAATCCTCTCCAAGAGGGTCATCGGCCAAGAAGAGGCCATTGCCAAGATCGAAAAGACGATTATCAAGGCCTACATGGGCCTCTCTGGCATCCATAAGTCCTCCTCGCGTTCCGCCCCGAAAGGCGTGTTCTTCTTCGTCGGCCCCACCGGCGTAGGTAAGACCGAGCTTTCCAAAGCCCTCGCGAGTTTCCTCTTCGGTGACGACCAGGCCTGTATCCGCTTCGACATGTCCGAATACGCGCAGGAAAACAGCGATCAGAAGCTAATCGGCGCCGCCCCTGGCTACGTCGGCTATGAGGAAGGCGGCCAATTGACCAATGCCGTCAAAGAACACCCATTCAGCGTCATCCTCTTCGATGAAATCGAAAAGGCGGCAAAGCCGAATCCGAGGATCCTCGACATCTTCCTCCAAATCCTCGAAGACGGTCGCTTGACCGACTCAAAGGGCGAGACCGTCTACTTCTCCGACTCCATCATCATCTTCACCTCGAACCTCGGAGCCAACGAAGTCGCCGCTTCCGCCGACAAGGAAAGCGTAGCCAAGGAATTCATCCGCATCGTCAAAGAATACTTCGACAACGAATTGAAGCGCCCGGAGCTTCTAGGCCGTATCGGATACAACAACATCGTTCCGTTCAATTTCATCCAGGACGAAGACTTCCTATACAAGATCTGCCACTCCAAGCTTGGGCCGGTGAAGAACGCCATCCGCGAAAAATACAAACTCGAACTCGAATTCGAGAAGGACAAACCTGCCATCGAATATATCCTCAAAGGCGTCGACATCGCCAAAGGCGGCCGTGACGTCTTAAACGCCATCAACGACCGTCTGCTCGACCCGTTGGCCATGTTCTTGTTCGAGAACAAAGACGAGCTCCGCAGCCTCAGGGGGAGCACCATCGTCGCCAAGGTAGCGCCAAATGGATTCGAATTCAGATTCCAAGACTAACTTCAACGTTGCGATCATAAAGCTCTGCACCCAAACCGAGGGTCCTTTTAAGCGCTGCTGCATCTGGTTCCAGGGCTGCGACCTCAAGTGCCCCGGATGCTGCAACGAGTCGCTACAAGGCCTGGTTCCTAGCCACATCGTCTCACTGGAAGACTTGATGGGCATAATCCTAAGGGCCAGGGAGGAATTCGGAATCGAAGGCGTCACCCTAAGCGGAGGCGAACCCATCCTTCAAAAAGGACTGCCGCTGCTTTTGAGGAGAATCCACGAGGAAGGAATGGGCATCATCCTGTTCTCAGGCCGCCAGAAAGGCTCCATAGACCGCGAAATCGTTGAAAACGTGGATTTACTCATCGACGGTCCTTTCATCGCCGAGAAAAGGGATTTTGAGAGGGTTTTGCTGGGTTCTACCAACAAAGGTCTCCATTTCATCACGGGCCGATACAAAGACCAGGAGAGCTACTTCTACAATCCGATCTCCATAGAGGAAGTGACCCTCGGGAGGGATTATCTATTTATCAACGGCGATTAGTTGATCGAACCCCGGTGGTCCATTCCCGACATGGCGGAAATTAACGGAATTATAGAATCAAAAATCAGCAACCATTCCATCCATAGTGGCTGAATCAAACAGCCACTTTTCTTTGCTTTTGGAAGCGAAAAAGGTACATAAGAGGTACACGGGCCCCGAGGTCAAGGTCGCCGGTCCGAGCCAGACTAGACATGAAAACGACACTCATCATCGTATAAATCCGACGAAAAAAAGCCCCACAACGTGGAGCAATTTCAATCAAGATTTCTTTCTGTATATCAAATGATACCAGTTTTAAGAGTGAGAATTAACTCTGTATGCTGCATGATACCAGTTTTTTGGCAAAAATTACCACTTTTTATTAATAATTGCCAAAATTGATATACGGTAAAAAACTGAATTTATGCGAGTGTATGTATACTATTTATTAATTTTTGCACCACATTTTGGGCAGAACTTAGCTCCAGGACGTAGCGAACTCCCACACTCCATGCAAAAGGCAGGTCCCTGTGGCTCTATTTTAGTTCCGCATTTTGGGCAGAACTTAGCAGTCTCTGGTATGGAACAGTGACAATTAGGACATTCTACAGTTTTTGTTCTTTCCTGTTGAACTTCTTTAATCGGTCGCTCTTCTATTTTGCCAACGTTTTCTTTGCTTATTAGCTTTCCAAAGGAATCTAACGCAACTTCTACTTCTGGTAATTTTAAATCATCGATTTCATCACCATACACATCTACTATATAATCCCTTAATCTAAAAGCGGATAATTGTTTCTTAGAGGATACAAACATTTCTTTAAAGTCTCTGCCAATTTCTTTGAAATCAGCAAAGAGAGAATCGTCGCTATCGTCTTCCTCGTCTTCAGCTGAAAGAACATCGACACCGTCAAAAAATGCTCCGAATTTGACTATGAGCAACATTTGCTCGTTTTTAAGAGCCATTCCATTGCCCAATCTAGCTAAAAAAACAAAATAGTCTTTCGCTAGATAAAGGTTTTCTAGATTTTCTGGTGCCTCTTCTTGTGCTTCTAAAAGTTCTCTCTTTTCATCTCTAGAAAGCTTTCGTGATTTTGAATCATTAATTCTATTAATTAATTCAGCCGTCCTGCCATATAGAGAACTGACTCTTTCACGCATGCCTTCGTAGTTGTTTTTGGCATATTGTAAAGAAAGCTGTGCTCCATCTTGGATGCTCTTAATTTGGCTTTCTTTTGTATCACGAGCTTCCGCTTTTTTTCTTTCTTCGCTTTCTAATTTGGCCTTTTTATATTCATATTTAGCGACTTTTGCATCATTTTTTGTCGCACCGAGAAACTTACCAAATAATCTCATATTAATTACTTTCCTTTGAATTATTATCTTTAAAAAGTCCTATTATTATTAGGAATGCCGCAAGCGTTATCACAATCATCGCCAATTGAATAATTGCATATATTTTAATGTCTGCCTTTGGAACGCAGAGAAAAACAATATTCAAAATAACTTCTGCGATTACGAAAAACGATGAAATGATTCGTCCACCTGTATTTAATTTCGAATTAAAAACATAAATCAAACTTGGGATTGCCAGTGCTGTAAGCAGGAAAGCAAAAGCAGTGATTCTTACTGGTGCTTGAAAAATAGTGTCTGCAAAAACTAATCCAACAATTAATCCAACGGCAACAACAAGAAGTGCATTTATTCCTATAAAGGCCATTTTGTTTTTCATATTTAATCTCCAAAGACTATTTAGCTGGTGGTAAGTCTGGTGGGAACAAATCACTAAATTCCTTCAATTCTCCAGCTTTTACCCAATTTGGAGTACCTTGCTTCCAAATCAATGTATCTTTCAAAACTTGGCCACTACTAATCATCTCGATGACTTTTGCAGTTTCAAATGGTCCAACCGCTTTGCCATCGATAGCAACATGGAAAGTAACAGTAGGAATTGCAGGAGGCACATTTCCAGATGCATTCATAGTCTGATCTAAAGTGCCACCAATGTTTTTGGCGACAGCACCACCAACAGCTAAGCCGGCCATCAAAGAGACGGGATTAAAACCAGCGCCTCCTCCTTGACCACCATCGCCGCCAATATCTATACGACCTGCACCATTTTCACCCATTTTCCCGAGAGCTTTTGCGCTTTCAACGCCAACCTCTCCTTTAACCTCAGTCTCATAAGCGCCAAGATTTGTTTGTTTAGTGCCCATGTGCGCGGCATATTGTCCTTCTTCTCTTTGAATGCGGAGGGACTCTTCGTAATGTTGTATATCAATTTCAGCTTTTCTACCGGCCATACCTTTGCTAATATTTCTGAGCTCTTGATATCCTTCTGATTCTTTATCTATTTCAATTGCGCTGATATCAAAGCCAGTGACAGTAACGCCAAATGTTTCGTAGAGTCTTTCTTTGACGTTCAGCTCGGCCTTATCATTGATTAAATCAATCTTAGATTCGATTTGAATTAAAGGGATATCGTTTTCGGCAGGTGCTTTAGCAACTGCATCTTTCACATATCTAGCAATAGCGTCTGTGACTTTTTTCTTGAAGTCTTCCATCTCAAACGTTGCAAGCTGATAATGCTTAACGAAAGCTTCGTAATCTTCAATTTTGAAAGTAAGTGTGCCGCGCACAGCGACTGGTGCTTCAAAATCAGGGAATCTAGGATCAGCGATATCAAAATACGGAACACCAAATTTAACCTGTAATGCGCGTCCTAAGTTAATAAAGAAAACTTCAGCTTGAAATGGTGTGTCCTTTTCATACCACAGGCCGATAATAGATGACAAAACTGGGAAGTTTTTAGTTTTTAGTGTTTCGTCATGCGGCCCGACGATGAAATCTTGGTTATGGCCATCTTTTTGTTTGTAGACAAATACAGCAACCTCGCCATCCTTAACCCTCAATACCGAATTAGTTCTAATTGCAGTATCTCTTTTAAGGTCTCCTTCAGAGGCTCCGCTTGGATGCCACTTCCAAATGAGATAATCCTCTTGGTCACAGCGGATTACATCAGCTACACCGCCAGTCTTATTTTTCTTAGCGAAAATACTCATAAACATTATCTCCTATTCTTTTTTTCAGCTTTAGCAGCGCGTTCTTCTTCTAATTGCTTATTAGTTTTTTTCTTCTTGAAACCAAACACGAGCAAAACAATACCGGCAGCAGGCAACGCGATAAACAGAAGCGATAAAAGGGTGTTGCCTTCAACATTAAATGTAACAATACAAACAACTGAAGCGATGATTGCGACAAAGCCGCCAATAATCATAAGAAGTTTGTTTCTTTGGATGTTCTTAGTTCCTTTATGGATTCCAGAATATATTTCTTCGACAGTATCTAAATCTCTTTTATCGCGGAGCAAGATTTTTGCTTTTGCATAGCATTGATCGATTTTTGAAAGCCAGGCACTAGAGACGCTGTCGATGTTTTTGTTTGTCGCATAGTATTTAGCATCAAAATTGGACTTTGCTAAAAGCATGAACTCAAGAATATCTTCTCTAGTATTAGGAATCGGGAAAGTTTTGATTAACTCTATTTTTTTATCTAAATCATCTGTAGCTAGAACTTTATCAAATAGGCTTTGAACAGAAGCGTTAACTTCCCTATCTCTTATTTCGTATCCGCAGGAAGGGCATTTAACATCATCAAAGCTAATTAGTTCCCCACAATTAGGACATTTATGCAAACGCCCTTCTTTAGGATTCGCTCTTTTTTGCTCAGGTCGAATTTCTTCAACTGATTCAGTTCTCGCAACTTCTTTTACTGGTTCTTCTTTAATTGCAGAAGTTTCTTGAACGGTAGGCGCTGGGCCAGTTGCTGGCTTTTGTCTTTCGATTTTCGTTCCACATTCATCACAAAACAATGCATCATCATCTAACTTTTTTCCGCAGTTTGGACAGTACATAATTCTTTCTCCTTTACTAGTCTTTTTTCACAAAATCACAAACATCACCGATGTTGCAATCAAGGTATTCACAGATTCGCAGCAAAACAGATAATGCCACTTCTTCGTTTCTTCTTAATTTAGTCATTGTACCCGTAGCAATATTAAGGTCTTTTCTTAAATCGGCAGGAGAAATCTCTCTTTCAACAAGAAGAACCCACATTTTTTTATATGAGACGGAATATTTGTTCATGCTTTCATTCTAGAGATAGAGGGTGAGAGAGTCAAGCACTTATTGCGAAAGAACACCAACTTCTTGTTTGTTTTTCTCAAGTTCTTGCGATTCTTTGATAACAAAAAAATCCCTGCTACTCACCATCGTGAGGTTTTAACATGAATTAATTTAATTCTTTAATTTATATATAGATGCTTCGATTTGATTACGGATCCATTCCTCTAGATCACCATAATTATTGGAGATGTAGTTTTTTTGCATCATCACTCAGCTGTTTTAATACTAGTTTTAGTTCAAGTTCGCCCTATCAAGGGAGTGGCATTGTTGCACTTTAAGTTATTTACCTACCGGTATGCTACGCGAACCTTACGAGCACTAATAACGATGAACATTTTGTCTATTCAGAAATCTTCTAGATAATCAAATTTGTCAAAAAAGCCCCTAAATATAATAAAAACGAGATAATTTTAGGTATCATCTCGTTATCTTTCAAATGGTGGCTGAGGGGGGACTCGAACCCTCGACATACCGGGTATGAGCCGGTTGCTCTAACCAACTGGGCTACTCAGCCATCGCTCTGGTGGAACTTACCG
>CADAUN010000014.1 GCA_902791085.1 uncultured Erysipelotrichaceae bacterium
TCGCGTTTGCGCTTATAATAAAAGAGAAGGAAAAGGTATCTTTATGGAAATCGTTTATTTCATCGTTCTTTTGATTGCCATTCTTGCTGTAGGTGTGGTTGCAGTGATTGCGTTGATTCTTGCTCGGAAGAGAAGCAATGCTTCAACCGACGTCGAAGGAATTCCGCCCGAATTAGGGCAATGGATGCAAGAAGAACACGATCGTCAAATTAAAGAAAACGCTGAATTTAAGGCAACCGTTCAGCAATCGGAACAAAATATCGCGCATGCGCTTCAGCTATCAATAGACAAGCAAATTGACGCGCAAAAACTTTCGATTCAAGAGCAATTCACTCAAATTGTTACCAACAATAGCAAACAAATGAGCGACTTTCAGTCCGCGATGGCAAAGACGCAACAAGATCAAGCGCAGCAAATACAAAACGCGATGAATGCGCAAACCAAAGCGAATACGGAACGTTTGGTTGCCTTTCAAGGATCGATGACAGATAGCTTGACCAAAGCCGTCGAGGCTTTAACCAAGCAAGTGAACGATCGCTTACAAGGCATTGACAAAAAAGTGGATGACAGTTTGCAACAAGGATTTAAAACCACTTCTGAAAGCATGGCTAATTTGCAAAAAGAGTTGGTCATGGTTCAAGACGCGCAGAAAAATATCGATGATTTACAGGGGCAAATTTCAAAATTAAGCGGGATTTTGTCGAACAACCAACAACGCGGCATGTATGGCGAGTGGCAATTGGAATTATTGCTAGAAAGTATTTTTGAACCCGCGAACAAAGGCGTTCTATATGACACTCAATATATCTTGAAACCGGCGAAAGGAGACGATCCAGGGCTTAAACCTGATGCCGTTGTCTTCTTGGATGGCAAAGGCCACCGACAAATTGTTTGTATCGATAGCAAATTCTCCCTAACTGGTTATGAACAATTGTTTCAAACCAATTCCACTCCGATAAGCAAAGAAGAAAGCGACAAGGCAAAACAGTCTTTCGCGGAGGCGTTAAAGAAACGCATCGACGAAACTTCCAAATATATCATTGAGGGAAAGACTACACCGAACGCCTTAATGTTCATCCCGTCTGACGGTATCTTTGCCTTTGTGGAAAATGAATTGAAAGATGTCGTGAATTATGCGGAACGGAAGAAAGTCGTTCTAACTTGCCCGAGTATTATCCGTTCATTATTGGCTTCTTTCCGCGTGATTCAGATTGATGAATCGCGGAGTGAAAACATCGAGAAAATCAACAAAGCGTTGCATAGTCTCGGTGAAGAATTCAAGCGCTTTTTGCCTCGGTGGGACAGCTTGCAAAGAAGCATCTCTCTGCTCTCTAAAAATAGCGGAAATATGGACACCACCATTCGGAAGATCGATCGTCGATTCCAAGGCATCAACCAAGCTGACGAGAAATCCATGAATACGATCGACGCTGATGAAAATGAATCCGATGCTCCACTTTTAGAGAGTCTTAGCGACGAGCAATGACACAAATCAGAACGGAAATGCGCCTTGGGGTGTTTTTTCCGTGTCTTTTAACCCCTAATGGGTTAAATTATAATCAGTATTATGACCCACGCCTTAAAAAAGTTTCGTAACACATGCTTCATTATCTTCTTGATCGAATTGATTGCCATTGCTGTGGCAGTTTGCCTTTGGGCATACAATCCGTGGGATCTTCGTTCGATCCCTCACATCACGGAATATGTCTTTATTGGTGTCGATGTTTTTGTGGTCATCGATGCCCTTTTGATTTGGATTGGTATCTTGAACCTAAAGAAAAAGCGTCAATCGAATGACTTAGAAGTCGCTAATTTAATCGGGAACGATATCCAATCCGCTTATAACTTTGACCAAATTGGTTTGCTGGTCATCGACAATGACAATATTGTGATTTGGGCCAACAACCTTTTTAAAGAACGGCAACTTGATGTGGTTGACATGAATGTCTTTGTTTTCTTGCCGGCTTTACAAGAATTGCTCAATGCCAAGAGCACAAAGTTCGTTAAAGTGGAAATGAAGGGACGTCTTTATGAAGTCCATTTCCTAAACGAGCCGCGCTTGTTCGTATTCAAAGACATTACCGAATACGAAAACCAAGTGACTTATACGAAAGAACAAGCCGTTGCTTTAGGCATCATTACCATCGATAACTACAATGACGTGGCTTCGGATACGGATGCGGTCGCAGATACTGTGATGAATGTGCGCGTGGTGATTCGCGATTATTGCCGGCAATATAAAGTCTTGTTAACTCAAGTAAAGCAAGATCGTTATTTTGCCGTATGTAATTTCACGGCCTTGGATGCCATGGAAAAAGATCAATTCTCTCTGATGACCAAAGTCCGTAATGTCCAAGAAAAAGAAGACATTCCTTTAACATTATCGATTGGTTTTGCCCATGATTTCCCTGATGTGGGCAAGCTTTATGAAATGGCGGAAGAAGCATTGGATACCGCCCTTTCGCGTGGCGGTGACCAAGCGGTTGTCTCACGTTATGGTCACGATTTATTGTTCTTCGGCGGAAAATCCACAGCGGTGGAAGACACTTCCAAAGTGAAATTACGAAGTTTGGTTGGGTCTTTAGCCAAACTGATTCGCGATTCGAGTGATGTCTATGTGATGGGCCACACGGAAATGGATATGGACGCCTTAGGCAGTTGTTTAGGGATTATGGCCATTTGCGATTGGTGCGAGAAGCCAGTGCGAATTGTCTACACGCCTAAGCGGACTGAAAAGAAAGCGCGTTCTGCCTTCCAAAGTGCCTTTGCTAAAGATGTCATGGAAGCCATGTCTATTTCTCCAGAACAAGCGGTATCGCAAATTCGCGATTCTTCTCTCTTGATCGTGGTGGATGTATCCGTTCCTCAAAATGTTATGGCACCGCGTTTGCTCGATATTGCGCGGAAGATTGTGGTCATTGATCACCATCGAAAAGGGGATTCCTTCATTGAACGGCCGGTGCTTAGCTATATCGATCCGAGTGCTGCCAGTTGCTCCGAATTGATTACTGAGATGATTTATTATGCAGCGGCAAATCCTAGAATCTCATTAAAGTCTTCCTATGCCACTTTGATGCTTTCTGGCATCTTTATGGATTCCAATTTCTTTAAGAGCAATCAAGTTGGTCAACGGACTTTTGAAGCTGCTGAAATCCTTAAAGAATATGGGGCAGACAACGCTTTAGCGGACGAATATTTAAAAGATGAATACGAAGAATTCGCTTTAACGAATAAGATTTTAAGCACCATGAAGACACCGGCCTATGGCATTGTGTATTGTGTCTGCGATGATGGCGACATTGTGGAACGCAGTACCTTGGCTAAAGTTGCCAATCAATTGATGCAACTAAAGGATGTTCATGCTTCATTTGTGATTGGGCGAATCGCGGACAAACAACTCTTTATTTCCGCAAGAAGCGACGGCACGATTTCTGTGCAATTATTAATGGAAAAGCTTGGCGGTGGAGGTCATCTCCAAATGGCCGCTTCAGCCTTCCCTAATCCCAAAGTGGCATCTAGTGTCTCACATGTGGGCGATGTCGAAGAATTATTAAAAGAATGCTTGAATGATTATTTAGATGAGTCGAAAGTTACAGTTAATATCGGAGGGAACAATTCATGAAAATTATTTTGTTAGCCGACGTTCATGGAGTCGGGAAAAAAGGGCAAACGGTAGAAGCCAAAGACGGTTATGCGAAAAATTATTTAATTCCTCATGGCCTTGCGGTGATTTCCACCGACGAGAACCAACGCATCTTGGCAAAGAACAACGCCCTAGATGCGGCGAAGCAAGCGGAGATGAAAAAAGAAGCAGAAGAACTTGCTTCTCGTTTGGAACACATCAACGTAGAATTCAAAGCCAAAGTCGGAAGCGATGGAAGAATGTTTGGCGCGATCTCGCCTAAGCAAATCGAAGAAGGGCTAAAATCGCAATGGGGAATTACCATTGATAAACGCAAATTTATCGATAAATATCCTGCGAACGCCATCGGTTACACCCGCTTACGGATTGAACTCTATAAAGGTGCAGCTGGCGAAGTAATTGGCACAGTAAACGTTCATATCAGCGAAGAAAAATAACCATGCCTGCCAAAAAAGTATCTTTACCAGCCAACGTGGAAGCGGAACGCTCAGTGCTTGGGGCCATGTTGATGTCTAGCGAAGCCTGCAGCGTAGCCCTGTCCCAATTGAGTGAAAATAGCTTTTCCGGCGTTGATCCGCGTAACCAATTGGTCTTTCGTGCCATGGTTGCTTTATCCGCGCATCAAAATCCCATCGATGCCCAGACGGTCAATAACGAATTGGTCAATCTGCATTTAGATGAAGCTGCCGGTGGTCCCGAATATTTATTGGAACTCATTAACTCCACCATCAACGCCAACAATATTGACCATTATATTCGCATGGTGAAAGACCAGGCGGTATTACGGGATTATTTGTTGGGATTGCAACAAGTGGAAAAGGATTATGTCGATGGAAAAGTGACCGATGTTGGCGAATTTATCGCCCGTTCGCAACAATCTTTAACCGCGATCGCCAATCGCCGTTCTGTCGGTGAATTTCGTCGTGCTGGTGAGGTCGCCATTGAAGTTCAACGGCAAATTGAACAAGAATCAAAACGGACGAACAAGAATTTAACCGGGGTTGACACTGGTTTTCGGAAATTGAATTCCTATACGCACGGTTGGCAACCCGGCGATTTAGTTGTTTTGGCCGCGCGTCCTTCGGTTGGGAAAACAGCTCTCGCCTTAAATTTGGCTATCCATGCGACACAATATCAAGGGAAACCAGTCGCCATATTCTCTGGCGAAATGTCGAGTTCCTTGATTATGAAACGTATGTTGTCTGCCGTTTCTCATGTCCCTGTAGAACAACTGACCACCGGTTCGTTAGGGGAACGCGAACTACAAAAAGTTGCTTCCGCGGTGGACGATATGCAGAAAATGAATCTTTTTATTGATGATCGCCCCAATCCACGTTTGGGCGATATTGTGGCAAAAACCACAAAATTAAAGAATAACTTCCCTGATTTGTGTGCCGTCTTTATTGACTACATCAACATCATTCGGACAGAAGAAAACTTTGATTCTAGAAGTTTGGAAATCGCCTTGATCACTTCAACTTTAAAAGAAATGGCCCGTAATTTGCGTATTCCGGTCATTGCCTTGTCACAAATCAATCGTAAAGCGGACGAGAACGAGAATGGAGAACCTTCTCTTTCCAACTTAAAAGATTCCGGTTCTATCGAGCAAGACGCCGATATTGTTATGTTGATGTATCGGAAGGACTATTACGACAATCAAGGGAAGAAAAAGCCATTTCGTCAAGCCGGAACGGATGCTCAAGCTGGAGCTGCTTCGCCTTTTGAAACTCGTGTTCAAGCCTCTGTTGATGCGCAGAAAGCCAATGGCAAAGGCGAGAACATTTCCCCGACCACCATCTCCGTGGCGAAGAACAGAAATGGCCAAACGGGCAAAATTGTTTTGCTATTCTCACGCGATATTCAGCGTTTTGACGACGTCTCTTTGGAAACAGAACGCGCGGCCGCTTCTTTGAATGGAAATGGGCCTTCTCCTGACGACGATTTATGATTCGTTATGATATTGTGGCGTCGGGGTCAAAAGGTAACGCGACCCTTCTTTCTTCGGGCACAACCCTCATTCAAATTGATATGGGTGTCTCTTTGGCACGCTTAGAAAAAAGCTTAGCAAATCTTCACTCCTCTCTTTTTCAAATTCAGGCATTGTTAATTACCCACGAACACTCCGATCACATCAAAGGACTGTCATTACGCACTTACCAAAAAGCGAAGATTCCTTTGTATTGCACCGCGGGTACTGTCGATCATCCCGACCATCTTATCGTGCCAGATGAAGGCTTTTTTATCGGTGATTTTTCGATTTTTCCTTTTTCGGTCTCCCACGATGCGACGAATCCTGTTGGTTTTGTTTTCCAGCAAGGAAAAGAGAAATTGGTTTATCTTACCGATAGCGGGATTGTGCCTGAAACCGCGCTTCCTTATCTTTCTGATGCCGATTATTACATCGTGGAATCGAATCACGATGTGGATCGCTTATTAAAATCATCGCGTCCTTTGCTATTAAAAGAAAGAATTCGTTCGTCTCGGGGCCATTTGTCGAATGACCAGTCAGCGGAAGCGTTTGTGAATTTGGTAGGACCTCATACCAAATCCATCACCTTGGCGCATTTAAGCGAAGAATGTAATACCCCCGAATTAGCCATCACCACCTGGGAAACGATTTTTCAAGAACATGGCAAAAATGTGAAACAATACCATCTGCGTTGCGCATCTCAACATCATGATTTAGAGGGAGGCGATTTATGAAAATCCGTTTTTTAGTTGTTGGCAAGCTAAAAGAAACGTATTGGAAAGCAGCCGAAGCGGAATATCGAAAACGTCTCTCGCCTTATGTTCAGACAGAAATCATGGAATTAAACGATTACCCTACGCCTGAACACGCTTCTACGAAAGAAGAGGAAGAAATCAAACGAAAAGAGGGGCAAGAGATTTTAGCCAAATTGAAGCCAACCGATTTTTGCGTTCTTTTGGATTTGGGACAAAAACAATGGGATTCCCTCGCGTTAGCTTCCCAAGTCGAAAAATGGATGACTCAAGGAGGTTCTTCTATTACTTTTGTCATTGGAGGCTCGTTGGGATTATCTGAAGAAGTGCGGCGTCGTGGCAATGCCGTTCTAACCTTATCGTCGCTCACTTTAACACATCAGATGACCCGGGTATTTTTATGGGAGATTCTTTATCGTTCCTTTAAAATCATCCATCACGAGCCTTATCATAAATAAGGAAGGAATTGGACTATGGTATACCCTGAATTTCAACAATTTATCCCGTTTGTGGATCCGGCGAATCCTTTTTGCAATGCTTATCGAACGAAAGAAGGACATATCTTTTATGTTGAGCCTGGCTTTTACGAAGGGATGAAAGGCTACGAAGAAAAAAGAGCGGAACGTTATGCCGATTTGCTTGCTGGCATTTATGAGGTGATTGCAAAGAACGAAAAAGTGATTTTCACCTGGAATTTTGAATCCCCATTTGTTGAAAAAGATGGATTTTTATATCGGGAAATTTCTGACATTGCCGATCCTTTGCAAATCTTTGTGGAAGATAAAAGTCGTGGCAGCGATTATGGAGACTAAATGAAAATCGTCATCTTTGGTCTTGGCATCACTGGATTAGTCAATTATGCAGCCTATTGGAACCATCGCGATACGGTGGTGGCTTATGGAGAAGATCCAAAAGAAGTCCTCCAAGTGACGCGTTATCCTAATCCCACGTGGGAAGTCTCGTTACGGAAGATATTGTCCAAGACAAAAGCGAAAAAGATCATCACGTCTAAATTAGAGGATTTAGAAGGAGGCAATCTTTTTCTTTTTTGTGAAGAGCCAATCTATCAGGAAGATGGTTCTTTAGATGTCTCCTCGTTAGAAAAGGATCTTATGATTGCCCAACAGCATTGTTCTAAAGACGATGTTTATTTTGTGTTAAGAACCTTATTGCCCCTTGGTTATACGGCGAAATTACGAACGAGGCTTCCTTCTTCCATTCATTTAATTGTCGTCCCTTCTTTCCTCTCTTCTTTGCCTTATAGCGAAGAAACCAATCCCGATCGAATTGTGCTTGGCGTAGAAAAAGAAGAAGATGCGGATGTCGTTATTGCTTTGCGAAAACGGGAAATTCAAAACCATGGTGTTCCTGTTTTCGTCATGGATTACGCTTCTGCTGAATTGTTGCCTTTTGTTTCTTTGACTTTTCTTCGCGCCAAACAAAATTATGCGAATGCAGTGGCGATGCTTTGTGAACGTTATGGAGCGGATGCTTCTAAAGTGTTGCCTTCTTTAGGAAGCGATCACCGAATTGGCTGGTCGTTATTGCGCGTCAATGGGGGATATGGGGAAGACCACGTTAACCAAGCTTTAAGAGGGATTCAAAATCAATTTGAACCGGCCGGACAGATTTTAGAGACTAACCAAAGACGAATCGATTCTTTTTTAGAAACCATTCACATTGCTTTTAATGGCGATTTAAAAGGGAAAACCATTGCTATCGCTGGCTGGCCCGCTAACGAAGGAAATGCGAAAGGAGCAGTTGCTTGGTGGTATGCCGAAAAACTTGTTATGGCGGGAGCGAACGTTGTGGCTTATGAGCCAAAAGAAACGCGTCCTTTAGATCAAGTAGCTTTCGTAAGTTTTGCAGAAACTTTCCGTGCCGCATTAGCGAGCGCGGACGCTTTATTGATTCTCGCTCCCGAAGATTGCTTCAAGCAACTGTCTGAAGAACGATTATTGCAAGCCATGCCAGGTCGATGGATTTTTGATGCTTGCCAGCTTTATGATTCATCTTATTTTCATGAATTTCATTATGTGGCGGCAGGCGAAAAATCATCGGCAATAGAAACGGCTTAGACTTAGACGAATTTACGTTAACAAACGCGGAAGCAACGAATTTGAAACGGTTTGAAGGTAATCTCGTTCGTAGGAGCAGGTCCTAATGGGTCTTCTAGAAGGTTATCTTCTTCAATAATCTTCATGCCGGCAGGAAGGCGAAGAAGAACGCTTCCTTCTTCCCCAGTTTTTTCATACATATGAAGGATATATCCGTTTTTGTCGTATGCCGGTTTAAAACAACTGATTTCGATTTGATCGGAATCGGTGGTTGGCACAGCGAATCCTTTGCCATAAAGGAAGCAAGCGTTTAACCCCATTGCCAGATTGGCGTCTTGCTTAGGATCAAACCCTCCGTCATGCGGATACAACGCATAGACATATTGAGTTGGCTTTAAGTCCCCATTCACGCAGGGATAATTGGTAGAACGCAATAAATCTAATGAAATCATTCCGTCTTTGGCGGAGAAACCACCTTTAGAGCAATTCATGAGACAGATTCCTTGTGTGGAAGAAGAGACATCGACATATTTTTGCGAGGCGCATTCATATTGGGCGCGATGGTGCTCCGTGTCGTCCAAAGTGCTGCGGTCAAGATAGCCAAATTGGATTTCAGCATGAGATACTGGGCTATATTCGGTTGGTTTAAATTCGGCGCGCAACATCCGTTCGATATTTTTCCAGTTTAAGTCATGCTGGAATTCGATATATGGGCGATGTTTATCGATGATGATAGTTTCTTGAAGTTCGCTTTGAAGATATTGATAGGTATTTTGAATTTCAAAAAAGTCTTCATATTCGGCTTGTTTTTGCTTGATCAATGTCAAATATTGTTCAGGTTGATTACGGAAGTCCCAAGGGATATTCCAAGCATCGCCTTTATCGATATAAACCCGTAGGCGATTCGCGTGTTCTAATAAAGACTTTCCACTCTTTCGTGAGACGATTTTTCCAAAAGAACCATCTAAGGTGTTCATGGAAATAATCAAATCATCCGTTTCGATGGTGTCTAAGGAAATGTCTCTGATTTTCTGTTCTTGCTTGGGTGTCATGCATTCTCCTGCTTTTCCACTCAGCAAGAAATATCCTTCTTTTCCATGAACAAAACGACGGACGGATTCGTTTAAATGGTTAATGGCTTTCGATTCAGAAGTAGGAAGAAAAGAATAACCGTGTTTGTTTGCCAAACACTCTAGCTCGTTTTGCATCCGAGCATAGGCAATATCCGTTTCGTTATATACGCGTTGGATGGAAGTGCCAGGAAGACAGTCATGGAATTGATATAGCATCGCTTCTTTCCATAAGGCGTCAAAACTGGTTTTTTCTTCTTGATCGTTCGAGACGCTATAAAGGTATTCCAGCGCCTTCATTTTTTCTTCAAAATGACGATTGTGTTGTTTGTTTTGCGATTGACTTGTATTGGTGCCACGATGCTGTTCCAAATAGAGTTCTCCCTGATAGACAGGCAGTTTTTGTCCGTCGATATCGTGGAAGAATCCTTCTGCAGTGCCAAATTGAATTTTGGGGAAATAGGGGACTTTTGCTTGACGGCTCAAAGCTTCAACGTGATAGTCACCAGGGCCTCCTCCTCCGTCGCCAATGCCATAGGCCAATATTCCTTCTGGTTTCCCTTCTTTTGGAGACAAATGGCTTTTTGCCACATAAAGATTGCTATAAGTTGCTTTGGAATTGTAATCATGATCGAGTTGGACATGGGCCAAAATAGACGAGCCATCTAATCCTTTCCATTCGAAGGTGTGATAAGGGAAATCCGTGAATAGACACCAAGTAATCTTGTTTGCCAGAATGTATTTTTGCTCGCTTAAACGCAATATTTGTGGCAAAGCGGCAGAATAGCCAAAGGAGTCTGGCAACCATTTCATCTCGACATAATGCCCTAATAATTCTTGCCAATATTTTTGTCCGTAAAGTTCTTGGCGAACTAAGGATTCTTCTCCTGAAATATTGGTGTCATTTTCAACCCAGGAGCCGCCGACCGCTTCAAAAGCCCCGCTTTTTAACAAAGCGACCACTTTTTGATACAATTCCGGGTCATCTTCGTGCACAAATTCCAATTCTTGAGGTTGAGATAAAGCGAAAGTATAGGAGGGATATTTCTCCGCCAGATAGATTTGATTGGCTAAAGTTCGTCTTGCTTTCCGCCTGGTTTCTCGCTCTGGCCATAACCATAACAAATCTAAGTGAGCGTAACCGACGCAACGGAAAGAAGTGGGATCCGTTTTGCCAGGAAGCGCATAGATTTCTTGGAAAATAGCAGCGGCTTTGGAATCTGCCTCTGGATCACGATAACGATAAAGAGCAGCCACTTGTTGCAACCTTTCTTGCACCGGTTTGAAATGAGGATCGGAATAAGAAAGGCATCTTAAATAATCAAGGAAGACATAAAAATCAAAGAAATTGTTTAAAGTGGCAGGCTTTTCCCGTACCAAATCCGCACGTCTTAGCATTCCTTTGCCAATAAAATCCCCCTGGGTGGCATTGGATGCGCAATCGAGCCAAAGATCAATCTTGCCATCATGGATGAATTCTTTTAAGGGGTAATGCCGTTTGCTCCAACAAGGGTAGTTATAACCGCCAAAGCAATCGCTACCAAAGCTAAACCCTTTGATGGCGGAACCTTGGCTGTCGACCAGTAACGCTTCGCCCCCATCATCGAAATCCAAGTCTAGATTCTCAAGTTGGCAATGCGGAGGTAATGTGGCTTTTAAATGCATCCAAGCGCAGTCAAAATTCTGGTTTGACCAAGCCTCGCCGATTTGAAGCGGAGAATAAGAAAGGGATAGGCGGTCTAGAAAAGGAACGGGCTCATCCGTTTTGGCATAAGTGACTTCAAAAGACAGCACCTTCTCGTAGCAAAGCGGGAACAAATCTCCATAAAGGAAATTCGTCAAATCGGTCATTGCATTCGAGTCGTAAAGGGACGAATGGGGATAATTAGGTTCAGGAAACATCAGTTTCACCTCTTGTTTTAAATTCTTTTCCATTATAGAAAACGGCTTCATTTTTCCAAAGTCCACAAGCCCTTTTTATTGATTTTTGTAATAAATTCAAATGTTCTTGAAATTTTTGGGCGAAAGAAAAACACCCGTAGGTGCCTTTCTTCGAAATGGATTTGTCATTCTTCGGTGGGAGCCGGTTGCAAACTCCGCATGGACATCCACGAAATACGGATGACATATGCCATCGGGTATAGGAACATCGAGAAGCTAGCAGCAGCCGGGATTAAGGCGAATAAGCCAATGACCGCCGGGCTAAAGGAGGCCCAATAAGAGATTTTTTGATAATCCCAAAGATTGTTGACACGGAAGGGATTCCGTTTGCCACGCGTCACTAGCCACAAGACAAAGCCGAGGAAAAGTTCAGCACCGATAGCAACGGCAAAACCGATGCCTGTATAAGTCCAACCGACTTTAATTCGTGTGGCATTATATCCGCGATTTAACATTTGGGCCCAAGCATGTAACACCGTTTCTTCTCCTTGTGGAGCGGTAATTTCTTGCAAGCTTTTGCCTTGGAAGTCAGCGTGATTCCATTGAATGGCAATCGCATTGCCGCGAGAAGTTGTAGAAGTGTTGTTCGTGCGTTTCACAAAATAGGCATTCTCTTTGGCCAACACGATTAAATTGGTGCTATAAGTTGTGACTTCTGTATGGCCTAATTGGTAATTAGGATCATAAAGCACATTGGCTAAACGAGAAGTAGCAAAGGTGGCGGCGTCTTCTTCGTTTGTGTAATAAACGGCCAAACCACAATACCAATTATCTTTTTCTACAATCACCGAGGCGGAAGAAGCGGACGTGCCATCCGTCGCCGGCGTTTCTGTTTTTACCGTGACTGGCACTTTGTAGTAATAGCCCCAATAATCGGTGCTATTGCCTTCGGGATTTTTGCAAAGGGCCTTCCATTGTTCGCCATCAATGGTTAATTGATTCTTTTCAATTCGCGAAGTAACGGTAGAAAAATCATCGCGGAAAGCCATTAAAGAATTGTCGTAATCCAAATTGTATCCCGACTCAAAGAAGTCGGCTGCATTGATGGTGAATTGTTGCACCATGACAGGAATAACAGCAATGATGGCAGATAAAATACCCACTAAAATTGCCCAATACCACGGCTTGTTTTTGCCTTCAATAGAAGCGTCATTACTAATCCAGGTGCGAAGCCAAAATTTGATGCTTTGCCATAACGGATGTTTTTTTGTTGTTTTTACCGGTTTTGCTTTTGCCATAATAGAATCCTTTTATAAGCACTGAAACTTTACAACAAACCACGGACTTATACAAAGGAAACCCCGTTCTCTTTGACGTCTTTTTCGTTACAAAACCCTTTTCGGGCCCTATACTTATACTGCCTAACAAAAGTTAGGCGACTAATTGTGGGGTCGTTCTGGTTTTGACGGGGGACCGATCTAGCCTGGACTGCAGTGGCGTGATGAGCCTAAACATCGAAACAAAATAACTGACAACAGTTATCTTTATGCGAACCGCGCTCAACGCGTTTCGTATGCTGCCGCCTAATCGGTAACCTACGGGTTCCCTAGCATCGTCTAGGGGGAGCACATCCTCTGACGGTTTCGTGCCTTACCGTCACTTCGGGTGCGAAATAAGGCAATAAGCGCCGCGTTTTGGCTAGGGCAAAGCGACGAAAATCTTGATAGCCTCGCGATCTGAGTCTGACTCTATCATTTCAGATCGTTAAATCCATGGTAGGGCCTAAACTGTAGAGGTCCTTGCGGGAGATCCTTCGGACAGGGGTTCAATTCCCCTCGACTCCACCAATCGTGTAAAAATTCAAACGCCTTTGTCGATTATGACGTGGTTGAATGGGCGATTCCATTGAAGGAAAAAACTCTACAACCGCAACCGTAGGATAAAGTGCAAAATCCTCAAGACGCAAAAGAAAGCAAGTCGAGGACGTACCAGTATCCGAAGGCGTTTACAAATGGATATTTCGTGAAATAAGAAGAATCTATATGGCAGACGAGATTATTTACGTCATGTCCGCCGTCGTCGACGGTTTGTGAAAATTACAAAGTCAGCGCCAAGGCGGAATTGTTGCGCTCAGGGGAAATGAAATAAAGAAAAATAATGTCAGTCGGAACCACAAAGCAAAAATCACTTGGCTTTTCCTACAGGAAGGTCTATAAGCCGTTTCTTAAGGAACAACGTCATTTTCTGGGCGCCTTCGAACTCATTAAAAACTACATCCCACAGGAAGTGACGGATTGCTATGTTGCCTTGAAGGTTGCCGACAAGTGGTGGCACCGTAAATGGGTGAGGCGATACGAGAGTCTTGCCAAAAGCATCGAGGATCACAACGCCGAGGTTACCCGTATCAAGGATGTTTTTGACTCCTTCGACTATCGAGTGATAATCCGCGACCCTAGTTTTTGGGATGAGGTGTCTCTCAAGAGATTCGCGGATGCCGCAAGAGACGCAAAATCATATTCCTTCCCGCCCGAAAGTCCATACCTCGCAATCATCGACCAGATTGAGGATGTGACGACAAACATCGCAGAAATCCGCCGTCAATTCGGTATCAAGGAGAAGATGGAGAACCTCATTTCCTCCACTTTTTCTAAAGGCCATGTCCGGCACGATAAAGCCATTGCCTTTGCCGAATCGATGAAAGCATTGGCAGAAGAGTTAGGCGAGCCAAAGAAAACCTATTACGATTTCTCGGATTTAGGCAAAGCCAACGAATTGGTTGGCATCCATAATGAGGCCGTTGCTAGGAAGGCGATGGACGATGATATTTTCGACGATATCTGCGGACATCCCCTAAGCGAAGAGCAACGTCGCGCCGCGGTGTCCGGGGAAAGGAACACTCTTGTTATTGCTTCTGCTGGTTCGGGCAAGACCACAACCGTCTGCGGCAGGGTCAAGTATCTCTTGGAAAGGCAGGGAGTGAAGCCTGAGGAAATCCTGCTTCTTTCCTATTCCAAAAAATCGGCTGAGGACCTCGTGAAGAAAGCCGAATCGGTGGCCCCGGGGATCCGCGCCACGACGTTTCATAAGACCGGGCTCGACATCCTCGTCGCCGCGGAGGGGAGCAAATTCGCTGTTGAGGAGCAATACGAAGAGATTATCGAGACCTATTTCCGCGACGAGCTCGTGAAAGACCCTTTGGCCATGAGAGACGTGTTCACCTACTATGGGCTCTTTTTAAATAACGGCGAAGGCGGGAAGAGATACAAGAACGAAGGTGAGCGGTTTGAGGAGCTTAAGCACTCGGATTTCATAACCATTAAGGATAGCCTCGCGGCGTTAAAAGCAGGAGAGGGTGAGAAAATCACGCTGAAGAAGGAGAGAGTTAAATCCTTCGAGGAACTTGCTATCGCCAATTTCTATTTCATCAACGGCATCGATTATGAATACGAGAGACCCTACGAATATGACGAATCCACCTTGGAAAGAAGGCAGTACACGCCGGATTTCTATCTGACGGATTATCACATATACCATGAGCATTATGGCGTTAACCGAGAAGGCAGGGCTCCCCAATACGAAAGGGAAGCCGAGGTCGAATACCTCAACGGGATGAAATGGAAACGACTATGCCACGAGCGCCATCATACGACTTGCATTGAAACGTATTCCTACGAGGTAGCGGAAAACACCCTTTTCGACAATTTGACCGAAAGGCTGAAGGAACGAGGCGTGGAATTCCATCCAATCTCCGACGACATGATCAAGCGATCTCTTGAATCGTTCTACCACGGGCAGAGTTTCGCCTCATTCATCAACCTCGTTGCCACGTTTATCTCGCTTTACAAGGCCCGATATTCGGACGAGACGGCGTTCGACA